>NZ_CP022191.1:300000-497024 GCF_003111685.1 Alloyangia pacifica
CGCGGATCCGGTCGATCTCTTTCGCCACCGCGCCGGTCGCCTCGGTCATCCGGCGCAGCAGCGCCAGGTCGCCGTGGATCAGCTCGCGCAGCTCCGACAGGCTCTCGCGCAGCTTCGCCGCCGCCGGGTCCTCGCCGCCGAGCAGCAGCTCGGGGTCGGCGAAGGCGGCCTCGATCTCGGCCAGCAGCTCCTGCTTGCGCGGAAAGAGCTGCTCGACGCGCGCCAGTTCGCCCTTGCCGATGGCGGCGATCTCCTCGCGCAGCAGGCGCGACAGCCGGTCGATCAGCGCATGGGCGCGGGGGCGGGTCATCTCGGTCATGTCTTGTCTCCACGGCGGGCGGCCCCATAGGCCGACATCGCCTGTTCCAGGTTGCGCGCGATGCCCGCGCCGCCCTGCTCTGCCAGCTCCTTGCCGAAGGCCTCGGCGAGGAAATAGCGCCAGTGCTCCTCGGCCTTGCCGCCGCCGAAATCGCCGAGATCCACTTCGCTCAGCATCTCGTTGACCATCTCGGTGAGGAACATCGCCTCGAATTCCTTGGCGGCGCTGGCCGGGGCGTCGGGCGCAACCATACCCGGCTGGGCGATCTGCGTGCCGGTGACCTGCAAGGCGGCCATGGAGCTCTTCACGTCCATCGGGTCTCTCCCCTAGATGATCTCAAGATCGGCATGCAGCGCGCCGGCAGCCTTGATCGCCTGCAGGATGGAAATCGTCTGCGTCGCGGTCAGCCCGATGGCGTTGAGCGCATCGACCAGCCGCTGCAGGCTGACGTCGGCGCCCTCGAGGATGGTGAAATGGGTTTCCTGCTCGTCCACCGCCACGGTGGTGCGCGGCACGACGACGGTGGTGCCGCCGATGGTGATCGGCTCGGGCTGGCTGACCTCGGGATCCTCGCGCACCATGACCGTAAGCCCGCCCTGGCTGACCGCCACGCGGTCGATCCGAACGTCCTCGCCGATGACGATGGTGCCCGAACGCGCGTCGATCACCACCTTGGCCACGGCATCGGGATCGACGCGGATGTTCTCGACGTCCGACAGGATGCCCGCCACGTCGCCCTTGCCCGCGCCATGCAGCGCGACCTCGACCGTGCCCGGATCGAGCGCGGTGGCGGTGTTGCTGCCCATGCGCTTGTTGATCGCCTCGGCCATGCGGGTCGCGGTGGTGAAATCGGGATTGCGCAGCGCGATGCGGATGGAGCTGAGCGAGGCGAGCGCGAATTCGACCTCGTTCTCGACCGTCGCGCCGTTCTCGATCCGCGCCACGGTCGGCACGCCCTCGACCACCGAGGCGGCCATGCCCTGCGCGGCGTAGCCTGCGACGGCGATCGGCCCCTGCGCCACGGCGTAAACCTCGCCATCGGCACCGGTCAGCGGAGTCACGATCAGCGTGCCGCCGCGCAGCGAGCTGGCATCCCCCAGAGAGGAGACCACCACGTCGATCGGCGAGCCGAGCCGGGCGAAGGGCGGCAGCATGGCGGTGACCATCACGGCGGCAGTGTTGCTGGTCTTGATCTGGTCGTCGGAGAGGTTGCCGACTCCGAGCCGCTCGAGCATCGCCTCGATGCTCTTCTCGGTGAAGGGGCTGTTGCGCAGGCTGTCGCCGGTACCGTTGAGTCCGACCACGAGGCCATAGCCGACAAGCTGGTTTTCCCGCACGCCTTCGAAGGTCGCGATATCCTTGATCCGGACATCCGACGAGGCGGGAAGCGCCACGAAGAGCGCCAAGCTGGCGGCGACGAGACAGGCTGCGATACGCATGGGACTCCTGGGTGCGGTCCGGTGTTTCAAGAATTAAACATCGTATCGCCAATTTCTTCAACGACATTTTCCAAACTAATCATGCTATCCTTGTGTATTGCTTGACCTGACAAAAATTTGTCCTCATGATCCGCCTATCCATCATGGATAATCAGTGACGGCCGGCTATCGGGAGAGCCTTGTGCATATCTATCTTTACGAGCCACGTTCAAACTCCTTCAGCGGCCTGCTCTCCGAACTGGATGCGGCGCAATGGCAGACCGTGGCCGTGGGTGACGATTTCTTCGAGCGCGAGCTCGGGCTGCTGAGCAGCGACGGCTACGCAGACCGGCCGGTGTTGCTGTCGGAGCAGCCGCGGACCGTCGAGCATATCTTCCGCCTCCGCAAGTCCGGCTGCCGCAACCCGATCCTCGTGCTGCGCGACCAGCGCGATCCCGAGGCGGCGATGGAAGCGCTGGATGCCGGCGCCGATGACGACATCGTCGGCCCGCTCACCGGTCCCGAACTGCGCGCGCGGGTAAATGCCATCACGCGGCGGTTCCACGGCCATGCGGCCGGATCGGTGCGGATCGGCGATATCACCGCCTATTTCGACGGCCGCGATCCCGACGTGGCCGGCACGCCCATGCGCCTGTCGCAGCGCGAGCTGGCGATCTTCCAGCAGATCGCGCTTGCGGCGCCCCGCGTGGTGTCGAAATCGGTGATCTACGACGCGGTCTACGGCATGGCCGAGGACCAGCCCTTCGACAAGGTGATCGACGTCTACATCTGCCGCATCCGCAAGAAGATCGAGGAAATGTCGCCTTCGGGCGATCCGCACATCCGCACGATCCGCGGGCGTGGCTACAAGCTGGCACCCGGCGCCGAAGCCGAAACTGAAGCCGGAGCCGGCAAGAAGGCCGAGACGGCGCGCCTCAGCCTCGCCGACCGGTCACATGTAGTTCAGAAAGCTCAGCTGGGATAGGCGCGCTGTGACCGTGTAGCTGGCCTCGAGCTGGGTCTGCAGCAGGGTCACGTTGCTTGCCGCCTCGTAGGCATCGACGCCGTCGAGCTCCATCAGGCGCGTCTTGTAGAGCACTGCCCGGTCCGCGATTTTTTCGTTCTCGGTCTCAAGACGCGCCGCGACGGTGGAAACCTGCGTCTCGGTCTCCAGCAGACCGGTCACGCCGCCGGACAGCGCCTTCACGGCGGCGCCCATCCATGTGTTGTAGGCTTCGCCGTCGCCGATCTCCGCCGGATCCTGCGCGACCAGCAGGATCAGTCCCTTGACCACCTGCCGGAAGGCTTCGTCGTCCGCCTGCACGCCATAGGCAACGCTGACACCATCCCCGAGGTTGGCGCGCTGCCGGGCATTGCCGACCGAGCCATTGTAGAACAGCGACTGGTAGTTCGTGGCGGGATCAGCGGCGGTGTCGGAGAAAATCGCGTCGATCTCTGCCAGAACCGCATCCGCGTCGGCGGCGGAGTTGAGCCCTCCTGACAGCAGACCTGCCAGCACGCCTTCCGGAGACAGGCCGCTGTCCGATTGCGCCTGCCCCCAGGGCTGAAGAGCACTGGTGACATTCACGGTACCCGAGAAGAGGCTCATGCCCGAATAGGCTTGCGCCGAATGGCCGATCAGCGCGTCGAGCGCGGCCCTGGCGGCGATCTGCACACCGGTGACGCCGTTTGCCGAATGCTCGGAATTGGCCACCGCGAGATCGAGCGCCTCCTGCACCGACTCGCGCATGGAGCCGAGCGCCTCTGTGGTCATCTCGATCCGCGACAACGTGAGCGCATTGGCGGCCGACTGCGCCTCGTCGCGATCGAGCCGGGCGTTGAGGCTGAGCGCCTCGGTCGCGCCGAGCCCGATCGACTTGTAGATGTCGCTCTTGTAGCCGGTCGACAGCTCCTGTTCGGCGCGCGACAGCGCGTTCGACAGTTCCGCATTCTGGTTCCGGCGCAGCAGGCTCGAGTAGAGCGTTGAGGCACCTTTGCTGAGGTAAATCATGGCGGGCTCCGGGATCAGAAGCTGTCGAGCAGCGTGTCGAGCATGGACATGACCGTGGTCATGACCTGCGCATTGGCGGAATAGGCCTGCTCGATGGCAACGAGCTGCTGCAGCTCGTCATCGACGTTGACCCCCATGAAGCCGAGGCGGGTTTCCTGCACCGTCATCGCGGCCGCGGCGTTGGTCTCGGCAGCGCTCTCGGCTCTTGCGCGGGTGGTGTTCTGACCCGAGATGAGGGCCGACATGTAGTCCGCGAGCGTGGCGGTGTCGCCAAGTCCAAGCGATCCGTCGAAGCTGGTCTTCGTTGCCATCCCATCGATGAACGCATTGAGCTGGGTCGTCTCGTTGCTCTCGCCCTCGACCGTCGCCGACATGCCGTTGCGCAGACGCCAGGCCGCGCCGCCCTCGTCGGGAACAACGGCACTGTTCACCGCGATCCGCGCGGCAAGCCCGGCGGTCACGGGGACGCTCAGCGCGGCCCCCGTATCGGTGAACAGCCCCGGCTCACCGGGCGCCAGAGAGGCATCGGCGCTTTCGAAGACGTCCACCAGGGCACGCGCCACCTCGTCGAGCTGCGCGCTCATCTCAGGGATCGTGTCGTTGTAGAGGGTGACTTGACCCGCGAGCGAGCCCTCGGCGATGCCGCGCACCCCGGCAACGCCGGGCGTGATGTCGACGCCGCCCGCGCTCAGCACGCCGGTCTGCGCATCGAAGTTGATCGACTGGGCCGCCTCTCCCTGCAGCAGCGCGGTGCCGCCGGTGGTGAAGATCTCCATTCGCCCCTTGGCATCGGTGCGCATGGTGAAATCCATCTTCTCCGCCAGCCCGTCAAGCGCCGCGGTGATCTTGTCCCCCAGCGCCAGCGTCTGGCCCTCGCTGAGCTTGCCGCTGGAGAGCTGCGCGTTCATCTCGGCCAGGTCGGCCAGCGTCGCGTTCACGCTGACGATGTCGTTCTGTGCCGAGGACAGCGCCTGCGCCCGCGCGTCCACCAGCGCGCCCGAGGCGGCGTTCAGGGACTGCGCAAGTTCCTGCGCCTCGCCCACCGCGACGAGCTGCAACGAGCTGTCCGCGGGGCTCGCCGCCATCAGCCCGAAGCTGTTCTGCAGGTCGGTGAGCCGGGTGAGCAGTGTGACGTCGGACTCGGTGTTGCTCAGTTGCGATGCATAGAGCGACAGGCCCGTCGCGATCGCGTCCTGGGTTGCGGTGCGCGAGACCTCGAGCCGGTACATGCTGTCGAGCGAGGTGTTCACCGCCTGGGTGATCTCGCTGATCGTGACCCCACCCTGATTGCCCGACACGATGGTCGGATCGCGCCGCGAATAAGAGGCGTTGTTGGCATTGGCGATGTTGTTCGAGGTCGTCTGCGCCCAGCGGGAGGTGACGCTCATCCCGCTGCGTGCCGCGTTGAGGGCCGCGGAAAGGCTCATGGTGCGATCCTATATGCCAAGTCTGTCACCCGGTTCCGCCCGGGGCTCAGCGCTTGAGATTGACGGTTTCGTTCAGCATCTCGTCGGCGGTCGTGATGATCTTCGCGTTAGAGGAATAGGCGCGCTGACGCTGGATGAGGCTGGTGAGTTCCTGCGCGATGTCGACGTTCGAGCCCTCGATTCCGCCCGAGGTGAGCGAGCCGGTCTCGCCGGTGCCCGACGCACCGAGATAGAAATCGCCGGACTCGCCCGACACCTGGAAGGTCGAGTTGTTCGAGGTCGCAAGCCCGTTGGCGTTGGCGAAGGTTGCCAGCGGCACCGAGTAGAGCGGCTTGCGGGTGCCGTTGTCGAAGATGCCCCAAACGTCGCCGGATTCGTCGAATTCGACGCTGGTCAGCACGCCGCTCTCGCTGCCGTCGGCATCGACCTTCATCGGCGTGTAATCCCCGGCGAACTGGGTCAGCCCGTCGAAGGCGCCAGGCGCGCCAAGCGACATGGTCATGGTCTGCGGCGTGGTGCCATTGTTGATCGTCAGGCTCACCTCACCGGTGGCCACATCGAAGGCGAAGCCCGCGGGCGCCGTCGCCAGCGAGGTCACGTTGGTGTAGCTCGCCGGCGAACCCGCATTGGGGCCGCTGTTGTTGAAGGTCATCGTGACGCTGCCGTAGTCACCGCCGGGGCCCGAGATGGTGACGTCCCAGGTGTCATCGGCGGCGGTTGGCTGGAAGGAGAGCGTCAGCCGGTCCGCCTCGCCGAGATCGTTGTAGAACTCGACCGAGGTGGTAAACGCGCTCCCCGGCGTGGCGAGGCCGGTCTCCTGCGAGGGCAGCGTGCCGCTGATCCCGATGGCCCCCGTGGCCGAGCCGTTGATCGACTGGCTGGCGACGTTGATCGGCTCGAGATCGGCAAAGCTGGACCGGTCCACCGCGCCAAGCTCTCCATCGGCACCATAGGCAAAGCCCATCAGGTAGAGCCCGGCGCCATTCACCAGGTTGCCTTTCTCATCCGGCGCGAAGCTGCCGTCGCGGGTAAACATGTTGCCCGTCGTGTAGCCCGCGTCGATGTTCGAGTTGACCACGAAGAAGCCGCTGCCGTTGATCGTCAGGTTCGACGCGACCGAGGTTTCCTGAAAGGTCCCCTCGGTGGTGTTCGAATGGGTGATCGTCGTCGCCACACCGGCAGAGGTGCTGCCGGTGGCGGCGGTCGAACCCGAGGTGATCATTTGCGCGAAGCTGCGGCGATAGCCTGCCGTATCCGCGTTCGCAATATTGTTGGAAATGCGTTCAACCGCATTGGAGTTCGCCGTGAGGCCACTGACCCCGGCCGCCATCGCGCTGGAAATGCTCATGTCCGTCTCGCCCTGTTGGTCGCAGTTGAACTTTTACTGACTGGTCACATAGGCGAACCAGGTTTCACCATGGTTAAATCCGCCTTTACTTGTATTAATTTCAGCGAGAGCCCGCCGAATCTTGACTGATCTTGCGAGGTGTTTAGATCCCTCGATCAATTGAGGTTCCCCGTCTCCGGCAGGCTGTCGAGCGTCTGCTGCGCCTTGTCGATCCGCGCTCGCGCGGTTTCCTCGCGCAACGGCAGCAGCGCCGGCGCCGGCTCGGTCAACCCGCGCGCGATCTCGGCCCAGCCCGGCAGTTCGGTCAGGCTCGGAAAGGTCTCCGCAAGCTCGGCTGCCCGGGCATTGTCGCCACTGCGGTGCGCGGCCAGCAGGTAGCGGATCGCGTCCGGCAGCGGCAGCGCACTGCCCTCGCGCGCATGCAGCGTCCCGTAGGCCGTGGCCGCCGGAGCCCAGTCCCCCCGCTCAAAACGCGCCAGCGCCCGCAGGCGCAGGATCTGCGTGGTTTCACCCCGCTCGTCCGTGTCGGCCAGCAGCTCGGCACTCTGTCCCGTCTCATCGAAGTAGCGGGCCGAAACCAGATCGAAACGGTGTTTCAGATCCGGATCAGACAACGTGATCGGCTGCAGGAGCAGCGTGCCCAGAGCCTCGAACTGGCCGCCCGCCAGCAAAGTCTCGGCTTCCTTCACTTTGAGGCGCGCCAATTGCCCATCTTCCGCGGTGGTGATGCCCAAGTCCTGTGCCGCCGTGAGGTAGTCGTGTGTGGTGGCATATTCTTCGGCGGCAACCTTGGTTGCTCCGGCTTTTCGGAAGGTGTCGGCAAACATCTCCGAAGCCAGCGCGAAACCCTGCGTGAAGCGGAAGTAGCGCGAAATGCGCGTGTGATCCGCCATGAAGTCGCCGAGGGAGATCTCTCCCTCCGAGCCCTTGCGATAGAGGTCTTCTATCAGCGCCCGCGCCTTCTGATGCGCGGCGGCCGCCTGCGGCGTGCCGGCGCGGCGCGACACCAGAAGCCCGTAGGTCTCGATCGCCTCGACCTTGCGCCCGGCGATGACCTGCAGCGACGCCAGCTCGTCGAGCACCTCTCCCGAGGAGTCGTCGCCCCGCCACATCTCGGACTCCAGTTCGAGCAACTGGATCGCCTCGCCGGTCGAGAGCGCATCTCGCCTTAGACCCAGCGAGACCAGCGCCCGCCGCGCGCGGTGCGCCCACACATCCCGACCCGAGATCACATGCGCGTAGCTGTCGAAGGCGGCCAGCGGCTTGTCGACCGTCTCGGCCACGGACCCAAGCAGGTAGTAATAGGCGGCTCCGCCCTTCAGCTCGGGGTAGTCATCAAAGGATGCCGCCAGATCGCGCGCGAGGCGCCATTGCCCGGTCTGGATGGCGCATTCGAGCAGCCCCGGCAGCACCCGCGCCCGCACCGGCGAGGGGAAACGCGCAAGGCGCGCAACGGCGCGCGCCAGCAGCGGCCCAGCTTCTGTGCAGCTTCCGTCGCGGATGTGCGAAAGGGCAAGGAAAAGCGGCTGATCGGGCCAGCCGTCGTGCCCCGGACCGAGCAGCGCTGCCGCGCGGTCGGTCAACGGGCGGCGGCGCTCATCGATCAGGCCGAGCGCCAGTTCGAACGCACGCGCCCGCAACTCGTGCGCCAGCGGCACCCCCTCGCCGCGCACGGCACTCAGCACCGAAAGACCTTCGGGGGCCATCGCATGAGCGAAGAAGAACTCGGCGAGATCGGTCAGGGCGCGGGCAAGGTCGGGCTGACGGTCCTCCGCCGCGATCACCGCATCCATGAGATGCGCGCGCTCCTCGAGAAAGGGCTGACCGGCGCGGGCACCAAGATAGAGCGCGGGCGGGTCGATCACCCGCGGCTCGGCCAAGACTGCCGGGGTGACCTGGGCGATCTGCGCGGGGCTGGCGCGCTCGGCGAGCGCCGGGCAGCCGCAGAGGACCAGCGCCACCACCGCCGCCTGCCGCCCCACCCATGCGCAAGAATAGACCACCGATCACGCCCGCCTTATCATCATAATGCTTGCGTTATCTTAGCAAAACCCGCATCATCAGCAAGAAAAGAATGATCGAGCAAATATTGACGGGCAATTTGCATGGATAATTCGATTTACGTCGCACTCTCCCGGCTCACCGCTCTCGAGCGGCAGATGGACGTGACCTCGAACAACATCGCCAATGCCAATTCGACCGGCTTCAAGGCCGAGCGGGTGTTGTTCGAGACCTATCTCCAGCAGGACGACGCGGCGCTGGCCGGCGACGGCACCA
Source organism: Alloyangia pacifica (assembly GCF_003111685.1). Taxonomy (NCBI): domain Bacteria; kingdom Pseudomonadati; phylum Pseudomonadota; class Alphaproteobacteria; order Rhodobacterales; family Roseobacteraceae; genus Alloyangia; species Alloyangia pacifica. The sequence continues at coordinate 308,801 of NZ_CP022191.1, forward strand.
ACTATGTGCTCGACCGCGGCTCCTACGTCGACAACAGCTCGGGCGCGATCATGCCCACCGGCAATGCGCTCGACCTCGCGCTGAGCGGAGAGGGCTGGTTCGCCTACCAGACCGCGCAGGGACAGACCGCCTTCGGCCGTGACGGAGCCTTCGTGCTCGATGCCGAGGGCCGGGTGATCACCGCCAGCGGCGCGCAGGTGCTGGATGCGGGCGGCGCACCGATGGTGCTGCCGCCGGCGCAGGCCTCGACGGTCAGCATCTCCAATGACGGGGTGATCTCGGATGCCGAAGGTGCCGTTCTGGGACAGATCGGAGTTTTCACCCTGCCCGACCGGCAGAGCCTCGGGCGCTCGGGCGGCGGCATGTTCGTGCCGCAGGACGGCAATGGCGGGCTGCTGCCAGACGAGAGCGGAACCCAGATCATCCAGGGCGCCGTCGAGATGAGCAACGTTCAGGCGGTGACCGAGGTCACCCGGCTGATCGAGATCCAGCAAGCCTATCAGCAGTCGCTGAACCTGGTGCAATCGGATGACGAGCTGAAAAAGGACATGCTGAGCCGGATCCGGAACAGCTGAGGAAGGGACGACCATGAAGGCACTCGGAATCGCCGCAACCGGCATGATGGCACAGCAGACCAACGTCGATGTCATCTCCAACAACATCGCCAACGCCAATACCACGGGCTTCAAGGCCTCGCGGGCGAGCTTCACCGACCTCATCTACGAGAACATCACCCGCGAGGGCGCGGTGACCGCCGAGGAGGGCAATACCCGCCCCACCGGCCTCGACATCGGCCTGGGTGTGCGCACCGCGGGCACCGTACGGCTCAACACCCAAGGCGGCCTGGCGCAGACCGAGAACCAGCTCGACATGGCGATCGACGGGCGCGGCTATTTCACCGTGAACATGCCCGACGGCAGCCAGGCCTACACCCGCGACGGCTCGTTCCGCCTGTCGGCCGAGGGGCAGATCGTCAACGAACAGGGCTACGAGATCGACCCGGGGATCGTGCTGCCCGACGACACGGTCTCGATCTCGATCAGCGAAACCGGCATCGTCAGCGCCTACACCGGCAATGACACAACCCCTGTCGAGGTGGGCCAACTCACCCTGACCACCTTCGTCAATGATGCCGGCATGCGCCCGCTGGGCAACAACATGCTGCAGGCGACAGTGGCCTCCGGCGATCCGATCCCCGCAGTACCCGGCGACGAGGGCGTCGGTATCCTGCGCCAGGGGTACCTCGAAAGCTCGAACGTCGACATCATCCGGCAGATCACCGACCTCATCCAGGCGCAGCGCGCCTACGAGATGAACTCCAAGGCCATCGAGACCGCCGATCAGATGATGTCCGCCGCGAACCAGATCCGCTGAGCCCATGCGCTGCCTCGCTGCCCTCCTCGCCGCGCTGATGCTGGCGCCGCTTTCTGCACACGCCGAAACGCCCGACGTGCTCATCGAAGAGCAGGCCCGGATGAGCTGGGCAGAGTCGCTTCCGGCCGAGGCGAACCTGCGCGTGCGGTTCAAGGGCGCGATGATCGACGAGGCCGAGACAATTTCGGCCTTCTGGATGGATCGTGACAGCGGCCAGTTCCTTGCCAACGCGGTGACCGAAGACGGGGTGACGCACCGCCTGCAGGGCTTCATCATCGCCACGCGCAGCCTGCCCGTGCCCACCCGCCGGCTGATGCCCGGCGACCTGATCGGCGCGCAGGACATCAAGAGCGTCGAAATGCCGCTGAGCCGGGTCGGCGCCTTCACCGTGGTCGACGAGGAAAAGCTTGCCGGCATGCAGGTGCGCCGGATGCTGGCGCAGGGACGGCCGGTGATGACCCAATCCGTGATGCAGCCGCTGGTCGTCGGCCGCGGCGACAAGGTGAACATTCTCTACGACGATGGCCGGCTGGTGGTGACCGCCCCGGGCCGCGCGCTCACCGATGCCCACCGCGGGCAGGAAATCCGCATCGTCAATCTCGTCAGCAATACCCCCTCGTCGCCATCGCGCGCGAGGCGGGCCTCGTGGAGGTGATCCGATGACCCCGCTCCGCCATGGCCTGATGGCCGCCTCTGCCCTTGCCCTGCTGGCGGGTTGCAGCACCCCGGCCTTCGACCGCGAGCCCGAGGTGAGCCGCGTCGGGATCGACCCCGAGACGCTGGCCGAAGCGCGCAGCGTGAACATTCCGATGCCGCCGCCCAAGCCCGACCGCATACCCTACCGCGCAGAAGGTGCGTCGCTCTGGGAACGAGGGTCGTCGGGCTTCTTCGGGGATCAGCGGGCAACGCAGATCGGTGACATCCTGACCATCCTCGTCGAAATCGAGGACGAAGCGTCGCTCAGCAATGAATCGGACCGCAGCCGCACCGGCGGCTCGACCTTGGGTTTCCCCAGTTTCTTCGGCTATGGCAGCCAGATCGACAAGATCCTGCCCGGCGTCGGCCCCGAGGATCTGCCATCGGGAGACAACATCGTCGATATCACCTCAACCACCGGCGCCTCCGGCTCCGGCAGCATCGACCGCGAAGAGAGCATAAGCCTCCGCATGGCGGCGCTCGTCGTGCAGGAGCTGCCCAACGGCAATTTCGTCGTCGCTGGCCGGCAGGAGGTCAAGGTCAACGAGGAACTGCGCGAGCTGCGCGTCACCGGCATCATCCGGCCGCAGGACATCGATCGTACGAATGCCATTCCCTACGACAAGATCGCCGAGGCGCGCATCTCCTACGGTGGCCGCGGCTCGGTCAGCCGGCAGCAGACGCGCGGTTACGGCGAGGACGTGATGGACGTTATTTTGCCTTATTGAACTAAATCGCGCCCTTATTTGAAGAAACTATCGCCCGAATCTTACGTCACTACGGACCCTGACAGAGAAACTGCGGGATTCGTTATGAAGAAATCATACATCGCCCTGGCCGCCCTGCCGCTCGTCTTCGGAGCGCTTGGCTACGCTGCCGGCCACATGATGGCGCCCGCTGCGACCGCGCCGGTCAAAACCAAAGCGGAAGCCGTCGAGCCTGCGGCAGCCAAACAGATCCTCGACGATCTGGCGACCAAAGGGCCGAAGCACGTCCCCACGCCCGAGGATGACACCGAGATTGCGCAGCCGTTGCCGCACGAGCATGCCCGCAACGGTGGTCACCCCGAGACCGAGATCTCCCACGAGCCCGCTGACACCGCGGGCATCCTGACCAAAGATCGGATGGACGATTCCAGCATCGTGTCGCTTGGCAAGATCTCGGTGCCGGTCTACCGCGCCTCCAGCATTACCTACGTGGTCTCGGAAGTCGGTGTCGCCATGCGCGACGTACCCACCGCAGTCAACTTCAACATCGCCGAGAACGCTTCGCGCCTGCGCGACGCGATCCTGACCTCGATGCACCGCGCCGCGGATGGCAACACCATGAAGGGTGTGAACATCGACACCGGCGTGCTGTCGCGCGAGCTGTCTGCGGACCTGAAAAAAGACTTCGGAGACGATGTCTCCGAAGTCCTGTTCCTGTCGCTCGTGAAGGCCGACGTGCCGCGCAGCTGAGCTGCTCAGATGATTTCCTCGATGAGGCCCGCAAGCACGGTCTCGCCGTTCTCCAGGTGGAGCGTGGCGAGGCCGTTTTCGTAGGTCATGCTCTGCACCTTGAGCGGCGCATAGGTCTGCGAGGCGATCGTGGTACCTTCGGAATCCAACGCCTCGAGCTTCATCTTATAGTTGCCAGCCGGCAGCGGCAGCCCCTCGTAGTCGAGCCCATCCCAGACCACCGTGTGGCGCGCCCCGGCGCTGGTGTCGAGCCCGGTGTAGCTGCGCAGCACGGTGCCATCCTCTGCAGTCACCGTCAGCGTCGCAGTCGCGGCCTCGGCAGCCAGGACGTAGGACATCTCGGCGGAGCCGCCGTCCTCGCCCAGCGTCACCCCCTCCGTAGCGGTCACCACCGAGCGGCCGACCAGCGACAGGCCGGTGATGGCCCCCATCGACGCCAGCTGGTCGGAGATGCCCTCGAGGTTGGAGTTGGTCGCAACCGACTGCTCTACCTGGCTGAGTTGCGCGAGCTGCGAGATGAAGGTGGTGCTGTCCATCGGCTCCAGCGGGTTCTGGTTCTGGATCTGCGCGGTAAGCAGGGTGATGAAGCTCTCGTAGTCCTCAGAGAGCTGGCTCATCGAGCTGCTTGCGGAACTGGTGGTCGTGCTGACGCTGGTCGTGCCGAACGGATCAATGGCCATCGAGATAGGTCCCCGTCAAATGCTGATGTCCACGCTGCCCTCGGGCAGCAGGCGTGAGTGCGTTACTGCGCCGTCGAGGCTCGATGCCTCGGTGCTGACGCTGCCGTAAGTCGTGTAACCGCCCGTGCGGGCGCCGTCGTGGTTTTGGCCGGAGTGCTGAGAGCCTCCCTGCGCCCCCATGTCAGAGAAGCTGAGCGCGCCATCCTCGACCGCATGCCCGGCGTCGCGCAGCAGGGCCAGAAGCGCGTCGCGGTCGGAGCGCAGCGAGGACAGCACCGCCGCCTGATCGGCGCGCACGACGACCTGCAGCTTGCCCGCCTCGTCTGGCGTCAGCGATATCTCGACCTTGCCCAGTCCCTCGGGCTTGAGTTCGACGTTGATCTCTCCCTCGGCGTTGGCGCTGGCGCGGATTTGACCCAGCACGTCTTGCCCCTGCACCGCCAGTTGCGGCGACGTACCAGCCACCTGCGCGGCGACAAGGCCGCTCGCGGCAAGCGGCGTCGCGGAGACCGGCGTCGCGGAGACCGGCGCAAGCGGCATGGCTTGCATGTGCGATGCCGCGCCCTCCGCCGGCTGGGCGGCCACCCGGGCAGCCGTTGTTCCCGCCGCCAGCACCTGAACCGCTGCCCGCTGCCCGTCCGAGGTCTCGCCATCGGTCTGCGGCACCTTTTCGGCGATCCCCCGCAACTCAGCCGCAGGATGCCTGATTTCCTCTGGCAACCTCGACCCCGCCACGCCTTCCTCTGCGGGCTGGCCGCGCAGGGGAAGCGACAGAAGCTGCCCCAACCCGGAGGCGGCCGGACCGAGCGGCTGCGCGACCTCTTCGGCCACGAGAATGGCCTGGCCCAAGAGCGCTGCCAGCGCGGCGGGTTCGCCCTCGATCTCATCGGCTCCGCCCAGCAACGCCTGAAGGTCTGCCAGCCCCTCGGAGAGGTCACGCCAGGACATCTCGTCCGCCGCGCCCTCGCTCCCAAAGCTCGCAGAGAGATCGGCAACCATTGCTTCGGCGCGCTCCAGCAGCGCCGGATCGCCGGCCAAAGCTGTGCCGAGCTGCGCGATCAGCGGGCCGACAATGGCCGTGATCTCTTCCTCGGACAGGTCTGGATCGGCCAGCGCCGCCGCGGCGTCGGCGAGCATGTCACCGAGCTCGCCGGACCCTGCCCCATCGCCTTCCGCCGGAGGCGCGTCATCCCCCCCAAGAGCGCGAGAAGGCCGGCGAAGGGTGTCTCCCCTTCCGCCGGCTTTTCCGCCGTGGCGCCATTCGTGGCTCCCGCGCCGCCGAATGCGCCGAGAATATTGATCATGTCAGCACTGCTCGCGAGAAGCCCCTGTCTATGAGATTGCGCCTCAGCCGCAGCATGGCGCGCTTTTCAACCTGCCGCAGGCGGTCCTGCGACACCCCGAGATCCCGGGCAATGCTGCCGAAGGGCTCGGGATCTGCCTGCAGGCGCCTGCGCCGGATCACCGCGGCTTCTTCCGGGGTCATCGGCTCCAGCGCCTCGGCCAGCAGGCGTGTCAGCATGGCCCGCTCGCTCTCTTGCGTGACCAGCTCTTCCGGGCCCGGCTCGCCCGATACGAGAATGTCCCGCGGGCGCCCATCCTCTTCGTCGTCACCGCCGTCGAGCGCGATGATCCCATGGGTAGCCATACGGATCCGGGCGCGTTCCTCATCCGAGAGCTTGCCGGTCTGGGCATCGAGATAGGTGCGTGCCGGGATATCGATCACCGCCTTGATCCGCGCCAGCGCGCTGGAAATGCCGTTCATCACCCACCAGGCCGCATAGGTCGAGAAGCGCACCTCCTGCTGACGGTCGAAACAGTCGGCGGCCTTGATCAGACCGAGAATTCCCTCGGCCGCCAGGTCCTCGAGATGCACCGGGTTGTCGGTGAACCGCGCGGCCTGGGACCACGCCTGCCGCGCGTGCGAGCGCAGCAGCAACTCAAGGGCCTTGCGGTCCCCGCTGTCTTGCCAATCGCAGATGGCGGTCCGTTCCTGCTCTACGTCAAGAAATGGCTCGCGCATGGCTGCCTGGTACGTCATGGACATCATGAAGAAACGCCCAACTCATTCTTGCCTGCAAGAACAAGTAAACACAGTTCTTCAACCTTCGGAAGAATATAATGATTTACTGAAGGTTAAACCGTGCAGCCAAGTTGCTCTTCAGCGGCGCGTCTTCGCGCTCGGGCGCCCCCATGACGGCGCGCAGCATGATCTCGGTCCGCGCCGCCCACTCGCTCAGCCGGAGCGGTGCATCCGAGACGCTCAGCAAGTCCTCGGGTACGAGCAGAGGGTCGGGCGAGCTGAAGCCTGGGTCGAGATCCGCGAGATAAACCGCAAGCTGCCGCTGCCAGAGGAAATCGGAGCGCATAAACAGCATGGGATCGGGCAGCAGCGGGCGTCGCTCGGCAAGCCAGTGACGCGACAGGCACCGACCGAGCCCACGGCAGAAGCCCTGCGGATCCACGTCATGCCGCTCTAGAACCAGCGTCGCGGCCCGGCGCATCGCGGCGTGGGCCATGATATAGAGCGCGTCGGTCTCGTGCTCCATCGGCACACCGCCAAGGCTCTGGGCCAAAACCAGCGCCTCACCCACGGTCTCGCCAAGCAACTGTGAGAATGGGATTTCGCCTTCCGGCAACATCACCACCATCGTGCCATAAGGCAAGTCGAGCGGCAGCTCTTCGACAAGCACGTCGCCAAGCGGCAGAGCGGGGGCCAGTTCCAGCTCGTCGGCCATGACCAGCGGCCGCGCACAGCCGCCCTTTGCGATCAGGATAACCACCTGGACCGGCAGGATCGAGGAAAGCGCCGCACGAAACCGCAAGCCGAAGCCCGTGTCGGGCAGCGCCACGCCGTTCCGCCAGATCAACCGAAGTACATCCCCGCCACGCATCTGCTTACCCATGCCCCAAGTGAGTCATTTCCCCAGGACATACAGTAAATTTTGAGCGGATATCCGCAAACCCACCAAATGTTAATGGTTCCGCCAGATGTAGGGGGGTTGAACTTTCCAAGCCCTACATCCTGACAGGAGAGTCGCCCCTCGAAGGCCCTGTGTTTGCAGGGGTTCCCGGCGCCGAAACAGACCGAGCCAAAGCGCCAAACCGAAGTCCACACCCTCTGACTTATCTTTACATAGCTCGAATTAGGTGTGGATATGCAGGAGGGTGCTGCAAACAGGACACTAAATGTGGTGAGTTATTAGGTCATATTTCCGAACGCCGCGACGTCGCTCAGGGCTGCGTATCCTGCGGATACTGCAATGTGACGCTGATGCGGCGGTTTTCCGGGGCCAGCGGGTGCTCCGGGTCCAGTGGAACCGTATCAGCAAGGCCGGAAATACGGGTGATCCGGGTCGGGTTCACCCCGGTATCAACCAACACGCGCCGCGTGGCATTGGCGCGGTCGGCCGAAAGCTCCCAGTTGGAATAGGTTCCCGCCCGCGCGTAGGGCACCGAGTCTGTGTGCCCGGAAATCGAGATCTCGTTCGGCAGGTCGACGATGGCCTCGGCAACGATGCGCAGCAGGTCGCGCGTCCGCTCCTCGATCCGGGCACTGCCGGTCGCGAACATCGAGGTACTGTTCTTGTCGACGATCTGGATCTCGAGCCCGTCCGCAGTGCGTTCGAACAGCAGGTTGTCAATCATGGCCTCGAGCTTGGGATCCTCGGTGACGCGGTCAGTGATCGACTGCTCGAGACGGGTCTGCGTCTCCTGCCACTCCTGCTCGGCACGTTCGAGTTGCTCTGCCTCGGCCTCCGAATCCGCGGCGGCCTGCGCCGCGGCGGCACCATCGGCGACCCCGTTCTCGCCTGTGTTGATCGTCTGGCTGTCCTGCGTGCCGTCGGGACGCGAGTCGAATTCCACGACGACCCGCGAGTCCGGGTCGCGCAGGCGGCTGTCGAAAACCGCCAGCGGGTTCTCCTGGCCGAAGCTCGGCAGTTGCACAGGGCTCTGCGGGCCGTCGGTGCCGCTCATTACGCCATCCTGGCCCAGCACCGTGCCGTCGAGCAACCCATCTCCGCGCCCGCCGGACTCGGAGAGCGAGGGGGTGAAATAGTCGGCAAGTCCGCGCAGTTTTTCCTCGTCGGAGGCGGCAAGGATCCAGAGCAGCAGGAAGAAGGCCATCATCGCCGTCATGAAGTCGGCATAGGCGACCTTCCAAGCGCCGCCGTGATGCCCGTGACCGCCGGTCTCCTCGATCCTCTTGATGATGACCGACTGCTCGTTCGTGCCTGCCATGCGCTGCCTTTACTCTTGTCCCGCCATCACCGTGCGGTCGTATTTTCCGAGGCCCGCCTCCTTGGCGTGGGCCGCTTTCTTGCGCGAGTAGCTCGGCGCCACCAACGGGAAGTCCTCGGGAAGACCGAAAGCCGCGCGGTACTGCGCTTCGGTCATCCCGTGCTCGGCACCGAGGTGGCGCTTGAGCATCTTGAAGCCGCGACCGCAGCACAGGCAGTAGACCTTTTCCTCGGTCACCGCCTGGGCCACCGGCAGCGCGGGCCGCATCCCGCCGTGTCCCTGCGCGGCGCCGTGCGCCGGCTCGGCCATCGTGGCAGAGGCGGGCATGTCCTGCACCTCACCCGTCAACCGCCTGTAAAGATTCACGATCTCATCCGGGGTCACGTCCGGTCTAGACGCGTAGGCCGCCACGATCCGGGCCACCATATCCTGCGATTCGTCATGTCCACTCATAATCTCATCCTGCCGATCGTCGTTCTGCTTTCGCATCGAAGGGACCAAACGCACTTCTGTCCGTTCTTGCTTGTCCTTGAACAAGCGCGCCCGTCGACGGGGATTGCACTTTTACTTTACATAGATTCTTGCCGCTGCGGCAATTTAACCTTCCCACTCCATGTTTCGAGCGGCTTCCCGCCGGTCGAGGTAGGATTGCGAAACCAGCGGCGCGTCTTTCGGCAGGCGCCACTTCCTGCGGTATTCCTCGGGCGTCATCCCCAGAACCTCGCGCAGATGCCTGCGCAGGAGGGGCTTTTGCATCCCGGTTTCCCGGCATGTCAGCATCGAGTATGAGTCGCCCCGCGGTGACGACGCATTTGCCCGGCTCCACCTTAAAATCCGCAAAAGGAACCCTCGCAACTCTTTACCCATTCCCTTGTCTCTACTTAGTGTTCTTACTCACTCTTGGTAGAGCAGATAGGATTAGAAGGTTAATCCATGTTGAATGCCGCGAGTTTTCGTCGAGTCATGGGAAAAAATCCGACAAAACCTTGTCCGACGAGAGCGAAATGACAAATCGTGCCTCATTTGCCGTGGTTGTCGAGCGCGACACGGCGCAGCGCACCGCTTGGTCGCAGATGCTCGAGCGCAGCGGACTGCGCCGCGTGCTGCGCCGCGCCCGCCCCGCCGAGGCCCGCGAGTTGGTGACCCCGGGCGCGCCGCTGACCGCCATGCTCGTGGGTCTGACCGCCCATCTGCCGCGGGATGATGACATGCTCGGGCTGATCGCCGAGGCGCGGCGGCTGGTCCCCGATGCGGTGATCCTCGCCATCGATCACGGCAACCGCCCGCGCGGCGCCGCCGAGATCTTCGCCGCCGGAGCCGATGACGCGCTGCGGGCAGACCATGATCCCTCGGAGCTGCGCGCACGGCTTTCGGTCAGACTGCGGGGCGCCTCGCTTGCCGGGCAACGCGCGGCGAGGCTGGTACAGCTCGGACTGACCCCGCTGGAAGAGCGCATTCTCGCTTTCCTGAACCTGCGGCGCGGCCAGATCGTCAGCCGGTCCGCGCTCGCCGCAGAGGTGGCCGGAGCCGAATGGAGCTACGGCGACCGGCGCTTCGATGTGCATGTCGGAAGGATCAGGAAGAAGCTGGAGGAGAGCTACGGCACCGCGCTGCGGGTCCGCACGATCCGGGCGCAGGGTTACGTGCTCGAAGGCGACGCCCCGCTCTAGTTGTCGAAGGCCATCTCGAACACCGATGTCTCGAAGCTCGCCGGCATCTCCACCGCCCGCATCATCGTGCCGGTCATCAGCCCCGCGCCGGTGAGCACCGCCAGCGCCACCCGCAGCGGCGAGAAGACGCGGCGGGCGCGGCGCGGCTTGGCCGCGACCGCGGGCACCGCCGCCGCCGGCACCGTGGGTTCGGCGGACTGCGTCGCCGGGCCGGGCGCCACAAAGACCCCATGTCCGGTCACCGTCACCTCGGCCACGCGGGGCGATGCGGCAAACCGCTGGCGCAGGGCGGCGGGAAAGCGGCTCTCGGGGATATCAATGACCAGAGGCGCGCCGGCGACCCAACCTTGCACCGCCTTACGCGGCAGCACGAAGCGCGAAAAATCATCGCGGAAACCGACCTCCTCGACCAGCACGGCGCGGGTCTGGATGGTCACCAACCCGGGGCAGAGGGTCACCCGGACACCGCGGTGACCGAGGCTGACCTCCGCCTCCACGAACTGGCACTCGCTGCCTGAAACCACCTCGGCGGGCAGGTAGCCCTCGGGCATCTCGGGCTTGGGCTTGCGGCGCGCCACTGGTCGCGGCGCAAGCTCGGCGAGGTGCAACCGGGGGCGCCAACGGAAGGGCTCGGGGCCGCGCAGCGCCGCGCTGACCTTTTCGGCCAGGGGGTCGGTGACCGGCGCGGGGGCCGGCGCCGAACGCGCCTTGCGCTCCTGCTCGAAGCGGTAGTTGATCAGGTAGTCTTCGGCCATCTCCGGCAGGTCATCCTCGCCGGCCACCAGCTTCAGAAGCTTCTGCTCGTCCGAGAAGAGCACCCTACGCGTCGGGTAGCCCTCGACCGGAGGCACGACGGCGAACCCGCCCTTGCCGCAGTCCAGCAGCGCCGCGGCCTTGCGCAGCACCGAGCGTCCCTCGTCAAGGTGATGCAGCACCATTTCGCAGGTGCCCGCGTCGTCGAGGCAGAGCACAAGGCCGATCTCGTTGGGCCATTCGGCGAAGACCGTCAGAAGCTCACCGGCCTCGAAAAAATATGCGAGCTTTTCGGCGTTCATGATCAGCGGCCTCGAACAATTCTTCAACTTCGGAATCTATTCTTGTTTATACTTGAAAGAAAGTCAAATTTACATATGCTCATCATGACAGCCGGCGCATCCCGGCAAAAGAGCCAAGCAGAGATTTCCCCATGACGCTGATCCTCGGTCTCGCCCTTGTCTTCGGCCTGGTCTTCGGAGGATTCATCCTCTCCGGTGGCAAGATGGACATCGTGCTGCACGCCCTGCCCTTCGAGGGCATGATGATCGGCGGCGCTTCGATCGGGGCCTTCGTCATCGCCAACAGCTTCACGGTCATCAAGAGCGCTGGCAAGGGCGTGATCAAGGTGGTGCGGGGCCCGCGCTGGAAAACCAAGGATTACGCCGACCTGCTCAACCTGATGTTCGAGCTGTCGCGCATATACAAGTCCCGCGGCATCCTTGCCCTCGACAGCCACATCGAGTCCCCGAAAGAGAGCGACATCTTCGCGCGCTACCCGCGCATCGCGTCAGACCATTTCGCGATCGACCTGATCCGCGACAGCTTCCGGATGCTGTCGATGCAGTTCGACGACAAGTACCAAACTGAGGACGTGATAAACCGCAAGATCAAGAAGCACCACCATGAGGCCATGGCCTCGGCGCACGCGATCCAGACCATGGCCGACGGCCTGCCCGCGATCGGCATCGTCGCGGCGGTTCTGGGGGTGATCAAGACCATGTCCTCTATCGACCAACCGCCCGAGATCCTCGGCGGGATGATCGGTGGCGCGCTGGTCGGCACCTTCCTCGGCGTGTTCCTCGCGTACTGCATGGTGCAGCCGATCTCCGGCCGCCTGGCCCAGATCGAGGAAGAGGACGCGGCCTTCTACCACATCATCCGCGACATCTTCGTGGCCATGGTCTCCGACCACCCGCCGAGCATCTGCGTCGAGATCGGCCGCGGCAATATTCCGACCCGGATGCAGCCCGACTTCTACGAGGTCGAGGCCGCGCAAAAGGAACTGCCCGCGGCATGAGCCTTCTGCGCACCCTTCCCCTGCTGCTCTTCGCCGGCATGGCCTCGGCAGAAAGCGCACCTACCCCGAAGGAAGATTTGGCGACGCTGGGTTATATCTCCGCCGCCCGACCGGGCAAGTTCCACGCCATGCCGCCCTCGGGGAACGGCTTTCCCGAGCCCATCCTCGCCCGGATGCGGATGGCGCTCGGCGGCGAGCGGCCGATGCCCTCGGCGCCGAATCCCGACAGCCCCGCCGCGCCGACCGATGGCCACTGAAGCCACCCGGCGACGCCTGCGCGCGCTACAGGTGATGGAGCGCCTCAAGTCGCTCGAGACCGAGCGGCAGGCGGCAGAGACCGGCGCGATCCGCGCGCGCATGGACAGGCTCGAAAACGACAAGACGGCGCTGCTGGAGCGGCTCTCCGGCGAGTCGCGGATCGACGGGCTCGAGGGCGCCCCTTACCTTGGGCGTTTCATCCGCTCAATCCGCGCCGAGGTCGACCGCATCTCAAACGACGCCGCCAAGCTGGCACCCGAGCTTGCCCGCTCCGAGGAGAAGCTGCGCGCCGCGCTGGCCGAGCAGAAGACCTACGAGATCCTCCGTCTCAAGCGCCTCGCCGAAGAGCGCGAGGCGCGTGCCAAGCGCGAGGCAGACGCGCAGGACGAGCTGTCGCTGCTGCGCTGGAACCGCACCGGCTGACCCGCCGACCCCGACCCGCACGCCTGCACCGATACCGGGCAGCCGCGCCACACTCTTAGCACCGGTTCGCGCCACGGTAGATCCAGAATTGCTTTTATCACGCTCCTGTGGAAGGCTTTTCGCAGGGTTTCAAGGCTTCGTTTCTCGCCGGGAAATCAGCATTTTCGAGACTGCGTTTGAATGAGTGCCGTTCCGGGGCCGCGCGAGGGATCCACGAAGGATCAAGGCGCGGCGCGTTGCCGGGACCGTAATTTCCCAAGGAACAGCCACCTCCGATACGAGGATATTTGCCATGACTGTCCGCCTTTCATTCCGCCCAACGCTGCTTGCCGCCCTGCTGACCTCTGCCGGCCTGCCCCTTGCCGCCCATGCGCAGAACAGCGGGCCGCAACTCAGCTTCGGGCTGACCACCTTCGCGGATGTTCCAACCAGCGGCGACACCGATGACGACGCGCTTTACAACTGGCGGGTCGACATCAAGCTCAACTACGCGGAGATCTGGTCCGGAGGTTCGATCAGCGGGCACGTCGAATACAACGACGGCGACGGCTACGTCGGCCTCGGCGAAGGCGGCCTGGTCTGGCCGACCAACACTTTCGCGACGCTGCCCTCCGTTACCTCGGACAATGAGACCACGCTGTCGCTGACCCTCACGCAGCAGTTCAGCAACACCACCAGCGTCAGCTTCGGCAAGTTCAACGTGATCGATCTGGCCGAGGCGGTGCCGCTTCTGGGCGGACAGGGCCAGGGTGGATTCCAGTACCTCGGCATCGGCGCCCCCGGCAACTTCGTGCTCCCGCCCTACATTTTCGGCGGCGTTCTGACGGTGAACTATGCGCCGATGATCTATACGCTGATGATCTATGATGCGAACAACGCACAAGGCGAGGACTTCTGGGACGATCTCTTCGACGACGGCGTGGTCTACAATGGCACCGCCACCTACACGACCCAGATCAACGGCATGCCCGGCTTTTACAGCTTCAACATTGCCCATTCGACCAAGAAGGGCACCGACTACGAATCCTTGTTGCTTTCGCCCAGCGATGACGCCTTCGCGGGCACCAAGGACGGGGTCAATTACACCGGCGTCAGCTTCCAGCAATACCTCTGGAGCGATCCCCAAAACCCGATGGTCGGCTGGGGCGTCTTTGGCCAGATCGGCTACGGCGATGGCAACCCCAACCCGCTCGACGAGATGTTCCTGTTGGGCCTCGGGGGCAACTCGCCGCTCTACGGGCGGCAGGGGGACCGCTGGGGTATAGCCTGGAGCAAGTACAACTGGTCCGACAAGCTGGGTGACGCGCTGGGGGCCTACGGGGTCAACCTGCAGGACGAGTCGGCGGTCGAGGCCTTCTACGAGGCCGCGCTCACCGAGAACTGGCGCCTCGGCGGCAATATCATGTGGGTCAAGCCGAGCTTCGAAAGCTACGACGACTACACCCAGGTCGGATTCCGCATCCGCGCGACCTTCTGACCCTTCGGGCCTGTCCCCGCGGGGACAGGCTTCGGCCCCGCCTCAGACGAAGCTGAAGTTGCGCGCCGCGCTCACCTCGGAGATGCGCAGATCGCCCTGCAGCAGCAAGCTTCCCTGCGCGCCGAAGCGGATGGTGATGCCCGCCTCGCTGGCCGCGAAGCTAAGGTCCGACAGATCGTCGATCCCCGGCAGGTCGACCTCGATCACGTCCTTCCCGGGGGTGAAATCGGTGATCACGTCGCCGCCGGTGAGGTCGCCCTCCTCCAGCACGAAAACGTCCCGCCCAGCCCAGCCGGTCAGCGTGTCCGCCCCCGGCCCGCCCGAGAGCCTGTCGTTGCCCACCATCCCGTTGAGCACGTCATGCTCTTCGTTGCCGGTCAGTATGTCGTCGCCCTCGCTGCCGACCAGCGTGTCGCTTCCCTGGTTGCCGGAAATGAGATCGTTGCCGTCCCCACCCTTGAGGTAATCACCCCCGCCCCAGCCGAGCAGACGGTCATCCCCAGCGCCGCCATTGGCGCTGTCATCCCCCTTGTCGCCGACCAGCCTGTCGTCGCCCGCCAGTCCCTCGAGCGTATCGTCGCCGTCACCCCCCTCCAGCGTGTCGCCTGTCGTACTGCCCGTGATCCGCTCGCCCATGTCACCGACGGTGTCCGGCTCCGCCGCATCGATGCCCGCGGTGTCGAAGGTGATCTCAATGACCTCGAAGGGGTCGAGGGTGATCGGCACCTTGGTCCCGGTGACTGCGATATCCGTCAGCTTGGCCCGCACGTCGTTCTCGTTGATGTAGTAGCGCTGGCCGTTGACCAGAAGGCTGTCGGCCTCCTGGAAGCCCTCGCCCGGCACGTAGTGCACCCCGTCGCTGGAGTTGGCCGAGACATCCGCGCCAATCTTCACCGCCGAGGCCGAGGCGTATCCGGGCACCAGCGTCGAGAGATCGAGCTCCAGCTCGAGGCTGTCGGTGGCGCGCGAGGCGACGTAGACGACGGTGCTGTCCTCGGACTGCCAGGCGTGGAAGGTGAAGCTGCCATCCTCGATGGAAAGGTCAGTCTCGAGCAGTTCCAGTCCCGGCAAGCTGGAGCTCATCAGATCGAATGTCGCGCCGTTGATCGTGTTCAGCACCCGCCCCTCGGCGTCTGTGAGGACGTTCTCGTGCTGCTTTCCGGCAAGGTCGGTGGGTGTGTTGTGCTGCACCGGCCAGACATGCGCCGCGTCGACGCCGAGCCCGTTCATGTTTGAGGTCATCTCGACCATGACCGAGGCCGAGCGCAGACCGGTCTCCGTGGTGTCCGAGGTGCGCACATTCCACTCGGTGACGTAGAGATCGAGCTCCTTGTCGAAGGCGTCGTCCCAAACCGCGTAGTCGCGGTTGATGAAGTTCATCTCGCCGCTGGTGCCCTCGAACTCGGTCACCCGCTTGTCGTAGTAGTAATGCTCGACCACCCCGTCGAGGGCCTCGCGCGCCTCGCTGCCAAGCTGGCCGATGATGGTGCGGTTGGCATCCTGCACGCGCTGCAAATAGGGGCGATCATCGATCGAGACGTGGTATTCCGACCCCGCGAAGGGCGAGGCCATCTGCACGAGGATCGCCGCCTGATCCTCCGGCTCGAAGCCGGCCTCCTCCATGCCCCGCGCCAGCGCCACGGCGGCGACATCGGCCTTGGCCCCATAGGCGGTCTCGCCCATGCTCCAGTATTCATTGCCAATCTCGAAGGCTTCGACCACGTCCGAATGGTCGCGCATCACCGTCTCGGCAAAGCGGGCTATGTCCCCGTCGAGCGCCTCGTAGTCAGTCACGCTGTAGTTCTTGGTTGGCAGCACCAGCGTTACCTTGGCGCCAGTCTCCCGCGCCCAATCCAGCATATCGGTCACTTCGTGCCGGAGCGCCCATGCCCCGTCAACCCGCTCCATCTGCAGGATATTGAGGAACCCCGCGCCATCCTCCTCGAGATCGCCGCTGTCGCCCTGCCCGGCCGGGAAGCGCAGATGGGTGATATCGAGCGCATCCGCCGCAGCGCCGAAATTGTCGAAAGGCAGCCCGTCCTCGGTGTTGACGCTGAACACGAGGTTGCCGCCGAAATAGGCCCCCTCCAGCACCTGTCCGGTACCCGTCGCCGCGGTGACCGAGACTTGCGTTCCGTCGAAGGCGGGCGGGGCGGCCGCGAACGGCGTCACGGCAGCGAGGTTGCCCAGCCAGCCGCGCGGGTCGCCGAGTTCGGCCGCATCCACGCCGTCGATCACCGCGAGCACCCGGCCCTCGAAGACCAGCGCCGTGCCGCTGCCATCCTCGGCTTCCGCGACCGTCAGGCTGCCATAGGCCGCCCCTGCCGAAAGCCGCGTGCCGTCCGGCTGCACCAGGGTGATGAGTTCCGGAGCACCGTCGTTGCCCCGCAGGTCGTAGGTGTGCAGCGTCATCGGAACGAAGGCCCCCTCCCCCTGCGGCACCACGATCTCGTAGCTGTCCTTTCCCGCCGCGCCCGCAAGATGATCGCCCGCGTCGCCGCGCAGCGTGTCGTCCCCGGCGTTGCCAACCAGCGTGTCGCCCACCGTCTCGGCCCCCTCCTCGTCGACGCCGTTGACGAAATCGTCTCCGGACTGGCCGTCGAGATAGTCACCTCCGCCAAGACCCACCAGCGTATCCGCTCCGCTCCCGCCGAAGAGCTCGTCGCGCCCCTCGCTGCCGGTAAGCGCGTCGTCGCCGTCAAAAAAGCCGGTGAGCGCGGGCGAGAAGTTCCCGATCCAGACGGTCTCGTAGAAAAGCTCCTCGGCGGTGTGGCCCTCGATCACCGCCACCACCTCGCCGTTCATGTAGATCCCCGCGCCGCTGCCGTCGGGCATGTCGCCGATGCCTGCCGCGAGCGTGCCGTCGAAAAAGGCGGCGCGCGGGAGGATCTCGCCCTCCGGCGTCACAAAGACCACGCGGTCGGGCACGTCCTGCTCGGTGAAGCGGGTGAAGTCGAGATCGGTGATGGTAACCGGCGCGGCGCCCTCCTGCCCCACCGGCACGACGAAGATATCCGCATTTCCGCCGCCGGTCATCCTGTCGCCGTCATTGCCCCAGAGCACGTCGTTCCCCACGCCGCCCTCCAGCACATCCGGCGCCCCGAGCGCCTCGTCGACGAAAAGCAGGATGTCGTTCCCCGCCCCGCCCTGCGCGCTGTCCGCTCCCTGTGTGCCGACGAGCTGGTCATTTCCCTCCCCGCCGATAAGCAGGTCGTCCCCGGCACCTCCTTCCAGAGTGTCATTGCCCGGGCCGCCGGAAAGCGCGTCACTCTCTGCACTGCCGATCAGCGTCGCGCCATTGAGGTCCGCTGTCTCATCGGCATCTTCGGCGGCCCTGTCCTCCGGGGCATCCTCCTCGCCCGAGGAGGACGTGCCGCCCGCCACGCTCCACAAGATACCGCCGATAAGAAGGGAGAAGAGGTAAAGCGTGGGCATGAAAACAACCGGAACCAGAATGCGAGGGCACGGCACACGTTGCAGGCGCTGAACCACAACAACTTCGCGGAGCCTAAGACATATTCCCGCCGCAATTTAGCAATTTTTGGAAACGTCGCGTTTCCAGAATCCGGGCAATGCACGCAGGCCACACGAATTCCGCATGCAGGAACGGGCGCCGCCAGAGGGGCGCCCGTTCCCAAACGAAAGACCCGGCGGTCAGATCAGATGCCGCGGGATGGTCTCGGACCAGTCCTTCGCGAAGACTTCCTCGCCATTGAGCGTGACCGACATCCGGGCCTTCAGGAAGAAACTCTCCGTATCGCTGATCATCTCGCTGTCGAGCACCGAAACGGTCTGCCATCCCTCACGGCCCATCTCGTAGACCTGGTGCAGCTTGTAGCGCGCCGAGGTCGGATCGTCGGGATGGATGGTCAGCTCGCGCCGCAGACTGTGCGAGAGCACCGTGCCGATCTCGTCGAAGCGCAGCACGCCCTCACCGAAGAGACCGCCCTCGCCGTTGGTCACATAGGTGACCTCGCCGGTCAGGTAGTCGGTGGTGACATGGCGCTCGAGCTTGGCGGGCCGGATCATGGTCATCGGGCAGGCCGGACCATGCGCCGGGGGCTCGAAGCCCGGATGAACGTCGCCGCCGCGACGCTGCGGCACGTGCAGCAGGCTGCGCGCGGTGTCGATGGTCAGCGTGGCGGCCTCGGGCGCGGGCCAGATGATTGGCCAGTAGGCGGTGCCCACCGAGACGCGGAGCTTATGGCCCGCGGCAAACCGATGGCCGCAGGCCGAGAGCTTGACCTTCACGGTCTCGAAGTGTCCCGGCACCAGCGCCTCAGGGGTCTCGTGGCCGTTCCGATGGGTGAGGTTCAGCACCTGGTAGCTGACCCGGGTGACCTTGCCATCGGGCGCGACGTCGCCGAGCCGCACCACGACTTGCGCCACCGGCTTGTCCGAGGCGAGGTGCAGGTCGAGCTCGGGCACGCCGAGGATTTCAAGATCGGAACCGAATACCCCGGTTTCGAAGACCAGCGCGCCGCCGTCCTCGATGCGCTGATCTCCAGGCATCTCGCCCGGGCAGCCGACGCCCATCCATTCGCCCGCGGCAATGCCATGGCTCTGCGGCGAACGGATCGGCAGCAGAGCGCCCTCTTCCGGTGCATCGGCGAGCGCGCCGCCGGGGGTCAAGTGCATCTGCCGCATAGGCTCGGCCAGCGGCCAGTCGGAGCCAACCCAGCGGCCCGGCTGGTCGGGGCGCGAGGTCTCGGGCGCAATGGGATCGTTGATGTAAGCGCGCAGCTTGGGCTCCTGCGTCACGCCGGTATCCTTGCCCTTCAGCCACTGGTCCCACCAGCGTGTCGCCTCCTGCAGGAAACCGATCGCCGGGCCCGGCACGCCGTCCTGCGGATAGACATGACCCCAGGGACCGATGATGCCGCGCGTGGGAACCTGCAGGTTCTCCAGCAGGCGCGGCACCGAGTTCGTGTAGCTGTCGGCCCAGGCCCCGACGACCATCACCGGGCATTGAATCGCAGAGTAGTCCTCCTGCACCGAGCCGTGCTTCCAGTATGCGTCATAGCTCTGGTGCTCGGCCCAGAGAGCCGGGAAGAAGGGAAGGGTTTCCAGTCTCTTCTGCCAGTCCTCGCGCCAGCTTTCGCCGACCACCTCAGGATCGAGCGGACGGGCCTGGTAGCCCATCATGATCGAACCCCACCAGAGGTTATCGTTCAGCAGGCAGCCATTCATGAAGTGAATGTCGTCCTTGAACCGGTCGTCGGTGGAATAGCAGGTGATGATAGCCTTCAGCGCCGGGGGACGGCGCGCGGCGACCTGCAGCGAGTTGAACCCCGACCAGCTCTTGCCCATCATCCCGACGTTGCCGTCGCACCAGTCCTGCGCCGCGATCCAGGCGATGACCTCGCAAGCGTCGTCCTGTTCCAGCTCAAGGTACTCGTCGGCCATGTGGCCCTCGGACTCGCCGGTGCCGCGGATGTCGACGCGCACGGCGGCATAGCCGTGTTCCGCGAAATAGCCGTGCATCGGCTCGTCGCGGCCGCGGGTGCCGTCGCGCTTGCGGTAGGGAATATACTCCAGAACCGCCGGGACCGCGTGGCTGCGCGCGCCCTCGGGCAGGAAGAGCCGGGCGCTGAGCCGCGTGCCATCCGGCATCGGGATCCAGACGTGTTCGATGAATTCGGTGGCCATGATGACTTCCGTTTATCGTGTGTATTCAGATGATTGTTTGGGTCAGGACGCGCGGGCGGCCAGCACCTTGTCGAGCCACCCGCGATCCAGCTGCGGCACCGAGTCCAAGAGCTTGCGGGTGTAGGGATCACGCGGCGCCTCGAAGAGCGTGGCGGTGTCCGCCTCCTCGACGATCCGGCCCTTCTGCATCACCACCGTGCGGTCGGCGAGCCGGCGCACCACCGACAGGTCGTGGGTGATGAAGAGGTAGGTCATCCCCAGCTCGTCCTGCAGCTTGCGCAAGAGGCGCAGGATATCCTCGGCGACCAGCGGGTCGAGCGCCGATGTGACCTCGTCACAGATCATCAGATCGGGCTCGGCGGCCAGCGCACGGGCGATGCAGACGCGCTGCTTCTGCCCGCCCGAGAGCGCGCCGGGCAGACGGTTTCCCATCTCGGTCGGAAGGCCGATCATTTCGAGCAGACGCGCCACCTCGTCCCGCTGCGCCTCGCCCTTGAGCCCGCGGAAGGTCTGCAAGGGGCGACCGATGGTCTCGGCCACCGTCTGGCGCGGGTTCAGCGCAACGTCGGGCAGCTGGTAAATCAGCTGGATGCTGCGCAAGAGATCCGGCGAGCGCTTGCGGTAGGTCACGGGCAGCGGTTGGCCGTCAAACTGCACCTGCCCCGCAGACGGCGCCAGCAGGCCCGATACCAGCCGCGCCAGCGTCGACTTGCCCGAACCGGATTCGCCGACGATGGCCACGGTCTCGCCGCGCTTTACCGACAGGTCAACGTCATGCAGAACCGGCGTCCTGCCATAGGCGGCAGAGAGGTTGTCGATCCGCAGGATCTCCTCGCCCGTCCGGTGATGCGCGCCCGCCTCGGCGTTGAGGCTGGCCTGCCGCTCGGAGACGAGCCGCTGCGTGTACTCCTCGCGCGGGGCGGCAAGGATCTGCTCGGTGGTGCCGGTCTCGACCTCGGCCCCGTTGCGCAGCACCATGAGCCGGTCGGCGACCTGCGCGATCACCGCGAGGTCGTGGGTGATGTAGAGCGCCGAGGTGCCGTATTTGCGGATCGTCTCGCGCAGCAGCAGCAGCACCTCGATCTGCGTCGTCACGTCGAGCGCCGTGGTCGGCTCGTCGAGCACGAGGATGTCGGGCTTGCACGACATGGCCATGGCGACCATCGCCCGCTGCAGCTGTCCGCCCGAGACTTGGTGCGGGTAGCGGCGGCCAAAGGTTTCGGGCTCGGGCAGCCCGAGCGCGGTGAAGAGCTCGATCATCCAGGCGCGGGCTTGGGCGGCGCTCATCTGCCCATGCCGCAGCGGGCCTTCCATGATCTGCCGTTCCAGCCGGTGCGCGGGGTTGAAGGCCGCCGCCGCGCTCTGCGCCACATAGGCGATGCGCGCGCCGCGCACGGCCTCGCGCTCGGACCTAGAGGACGACGCCAGGTCGCGGCCCGCCAACCCGATGCTGCCGCCGGTGATCCGGCAGCCGCCGCGCCCGTAGCCCATTGCCGCAAGGCCAATGGTCGACTTGCCCGCACCGCTCTCGCCGATCAGGCCGAGGATCTCGCCCTGCTCCAGATCGAGCGAGACGCCATGCAGCAATTCCACGCCCTCGGCGGTGGCAACCCGCAGGTCGCGGATACGAAGGATATCGCTCATCGGTTGTCTCCCTGCACGGTGGTATGGCCCGCGAGCAGCCAGTCGACGGTGAGGTTCACCCCGATGGTCACCATGGCGATTGCACCGGCGGGGAAAAGCGGGGCGTAAAGCCCGTAGAGGATGCCCTGCTGGTTGTCGCGCACCATGCCGCCCCAGTCGGCGAAGGGCGGCTGCACGCCAAGACCGAGGTAGGACAGCCCCGCCACGAAGAGGAACGTGAAGCAAAAGCGCATGCCGAACTCGGCCACCAGCGGCGGCAGGGCGTTGGGCAGGATCTCGCGGCGGATCATCCAGCCAAGGCGCTCGCCACGCAGGCGGGCGACCTCGGCGTATTCCATGACGTTGATCCCCTGCGCCACGAGGCGTGCAAGGCGGAACACCCGGGTGCTGTCGAGCAGCGCGATGGTGACGATCAGCACCGGCAGCGACGAGCCGAGCGCCTGCAGCACCACCAGCGCCGAGATCAGCACCGGGATCGACATGACGGTATCAACGACGCGCGACAGCACCAGATCGAGCCAGCCACCGCGGATCGCCGCCAGGATGCCGAGCGGCACGCCGACGGCGAACGACAGGCACACCGCGGCAAGAGAGATGCCGATCGACATCTGCGCGCCGTAGAGCAGGCGTGAGAGCATGTCGCGGCCGTTCTGGTCGAAGCCCAGCGGGTGGCCCGGCTGCGGCATGTCGAAGGGCATGCCGACGATCTCTTCCTGTCCGAAAGGCGCGAGCATCGGCCCGAAGAGGAACAGGATCGCATTCGCGGCGATCAGCGCCATGCCGATCCAGCCGGTCAGCGGGATGTTGGAGAGGCGGGACATCTTACGCCTCCTTTCCGCGCGGGTGGCGCAGGCGGGGGTTGAGCGCGATGGCGGCAATGTCGGCGATCATGTTGAGGATCACGTAGGCGGCCCCGAAGATCATCGCGGCGGCCTGCACCATCGGCAGATCGCGCTTCGACACAGCATCGACCATGAAGCGGCCCAGCCCGTTGTAGTTGAACACCGCCTCGACCAGCACAACGCCGGTGATCAGATAGGCGATGTTGAACGAGACCACGTTGACGATGGGCGCGGCGGCATTGGGCGCGGCGTGGCGCATGACCACCCGGCCGTTCTTCAAGCCCTTGAGGAAGGCGGTCTCGATATAGGGCTGGTCCATCACGCCCAGAACCGTCGTCCGGGTCATGCGCAGGATCTGCGCCATGGTGACCATGACCAGCACCAGCATCGGCAGGGTGGTGGCATTGAACCAGGCGGCGAGCCCCATGCCCTCGTAGGTATCGGCAAGGCTCGGCAACCAGCCGGTCTTTACCGAGAGCCAGAGCACCAGCAGCAGGCCGAGGAAGTACTCGGGCAGCGACACGAAGGCGAGCGCGGCGACATTGGCGGCGCGGTCAAAGATCGTGCCCCGCTTGGCGGCGGCGAGGATGCCGAGACCCACGGCCAGAGGCACCGCGATGACCCCGGCGTAGGCCGCCAGCGCCATGGTGTTCCGAAACCGCGGCCAGAGCAGTTCCGAGACCGGCTGACCCGAGGCCATCGAGCGGCCCATGTCGCCGGTGAGGATGCCCCCCAGCCAGTCGAAGTAGCGCTGCAGCGCGGGCACATCGAGCCCGAGCTCGCTGCGCAGCGCGGCGAGGGACTCGGGCGTGGCGCTCTGCCCGAGGATGGCCCCGGCCACGTCGCCGGGCAGGATCTCGGTTCCGGCAAACACCAGAACCGAGACCAGCCAAAGCGTCAGCAGCCCGAGGCCCGCGCGTTTTGCGATCAGCGAACCCATCAGGCTTCCAGCCAGACCTTCTCGGCCATGCGCGCGCCCATCAGGTTGAACATCGCATGGGGTTTCACGCCCTTCACATCCTTCGACACCGCGTCGAGGTAGTCGCCGAACATGGGGATCATCGCGCCGCCGTCCTCGTGGATCAGCGCCTGACACTCCCAGTAGATCTCGCGGCGCTTCTCCTCGTCGAGCAGCGCGCGGGCCTCTTTCAGCAACGCATCGAAACGCTCGTTGCTCCAGCGCGTGTCGTTGTAGGAGGAGCTGGACTCATAGGCGATCGACAGCATCTGGTCGGCGGTCGGACGGCCGCCCCAGTAGGACATGCAGAACGGCACCTGCATCCACACGTCGCTCCAGTAGCCATCCGCCGGCTCACGCTTGATGGTCACGTCGACGCCAGCGCCAGTGGCCGCGCTGCGGAAGACCGCCGCCGCATCGACCGCGCCGGAGAAGGCTGCGTCGGAGGCCGAGAGGGTGACGGCCA
The DNA here is from genome assembly GCF_003111685.1 of Alloyangia pacifica. Lineage (NCBI taxonomy): Bacteria > Pseudomonadati > Pseudomonadota > Alphaproteobacteria > Rhodobacterales > Roseobacteraceae > Alloyangia > Alloyangia pacifica. The sequence continues at coordinate 332,690 of NZ_CP022191.1, forward strand.
GCGGATCAAAGCCGGCCTTCTTGGCGTGGAACTGCGCCTTCTCGGGATCGTAGGCGCGCTGTTCCAGCTCGGAGTTGTAGAAGCGGTCGGTCTGCGGGATCGGGTGGTCATTGCCCAGCTGGCCAAAGCCGTTGAGTGCCGTCTTCAGCAGCTGCTCGCGGTCCACGGCATATTTGATCGCCAGACGTGCGTTCTCGTCGGTGAACGGGGCCTTGGTGCAATCCATCAGGAAGGTGAAGTGCTGGCCCCCGGCCGAGCGGACGATCTCGAGTTTGGGGTTGCGCCCCAGCAGGGTGACGGTCTTGAAGTCCACCGCGTTGATCGCGTGCACCTGGCCCGACATCAGCGCGTTGGTGCGGGCGGTCACATCGTTGATCACCACCACCTCGACGGCATCCACGTTGGCGCAGCCGGGCTTCCAGTAGTCCTCGTTGCGCACGAAGCGGCCACGCACGCCGGGCTCGACGCGCTCGGGGATGAAGGGGCCGGTGCCGACGGGGTTGGACCAGTCGTCGAAGCCCTCGGGCACGACCAGCAGGTGATAATCCGACAGCAGGTACGGCAGATCAGCGTTGCCGCTCTCGAGCGTGATGCGGATCTGGTGATCCGAGAGCTTCTCGATCTCGGTGATCGGCGCGAGGATCGAACGCGCCGCCGAGGAGCTTTCGCCGCGGTGCAGGTTCAGCGAGTAGATCACGTCGTCGGCGGTGAGGCTCTTGCCATTGTGGAAGGTCACGCCCTGACGGATGTCGAACACCCATGCGGCGGCGCCCTCTTCGGCTTCCCAGGCCGAGAACAGCTCGGGCTGGGCGATGTTGTCGGAGTCGATCTCGACGAGGCCGTTCATGACCATGTAGGCCTGGTTCACCGGCACCCAGTCGGCGAGCTTGCGGATGTCGAAATCGTCGGTGGTCGAGCCACCGCTGATCCCGAGCTTCAGCGTGCCACCCTTGCGCGGGGTCTCCTGCGCGCGCAGCGGCAGGCCGCTGAGACCCACGAGGCCCATTCCGGCAGCCCCCGCGAGAAGGCCGCGACGGCTGATGCCGGACATGTCATGAAGTTTCGTCATGTCGTCTCTCCTGTGAATTCTTGCTTATACGCGGCTCTTGTCCGGCTTGGCGCAGAACATTCCGGGGAATGCTTAGAGGTACAAATGAAAATTTGTCATGCCCCTCTGAGGGCATTTCAAGCGCGCGGTTTTCAAATGGGAATCAGAGGCTTGCCCGGTGCCAGCGGCTCAGCTCGCCCGCCATCGCCTGTTGCTCTCGACCAGCCAGTCGCCGACCTGGCGCGCCGCCTGCCGCTGGTGACGGGTGGTTGGGCGCATCAGGTAATACTCGCCATGACCGCGGAACGGCCGCGTATCTGCCGGAACCAGGGCGCCGCTCTCCAGGTAGTCGACAAGGAACCACGTCCAGCCCATGGCGAAGCCGACGCCGCGCCGCGCCGCCTCGACCGAGAGGTGATAGTCGCCGAGCTTCCAGCGGGTCGTCGCGTCGGGCAGCTTGAGGCCGACAGAGGCAAGCCAATTGCCCCAGTCCGTCCACTCCTTGTGGGTCTCCTCGACGGTCAGCAACATCGGGGCCGCCGCCTCTACAAGCGGCGTGCCGCCGGGCGCCATGACCGGAAGGATCTCTTCCGGCCCGAGCGCGGCGACGAGATGGTCGGCGGGGCGGTTGGGGCGGTAGTAGATCGCAAGATCGTATTCGTCGTGACGCAACTGCTGGAAGAAGTCGTTGACGATGAGCTTCAGTTCGAGCGCCGGGAAGGCGTCGCGCAGCCGGGTGAGCCGGGGCAGCATCCAAAGGTCGGCCACGGCGCGCGAGCAGGCGATGGTCACCTGGTCCTGCCGGCGCCGGGCGATCTGCCCCGCTTCGAGCGATTGCAGTGCATCGAGCGCCCGGCCCACCTCCTTGGCGTATTCCTCGCCGATCCGGGTCAGCACCACGCCCGCAGGCTGGCGCTCGAAGAGCGCCGCACCGACGTGATCCTCGAGCTGCGCGATCTGCCGGCTGATGCCGCTCTGGGTCAGCGCCAGCAGCTCGGCGGCGCGGGTGAAGCTGCCGCAGCGCGCGACGGTCTGAAAGGCGATGAGGCTGCGCAGCGGAGGAAGGCGACCGATATCCATGCCGCGCTTATAGGCGAGCGCCACGGCGGCGCGAAGAGCCATTGCGCCGGCAGGAGGTCCCCGGGCGCCGGAAAAGCAACTGCCGCGCTCAGGAGGGAGCGCGGCAGGGGAGGAAAAACTGAAAGGGCGAGGGGGCTATTCGGCCACCTGTGCGGGCTTCATGGAGCCTGCATACTCGTTATGGAAGTAGGTCATCGTATCGAGAAGAACGTCCTCGAGCGCGATCTTCGGCTCCCAGCCAAGAAGCTCCTTGGCCTTCGAGATGTCGGGCATGCGGCGGTCGCAATCTTCGTAACCTTCGCCGTAGAACTCTTCGGCGCTCACCTCGATGATCGGGTAATCCTCGTAAGAGGGATCCCCGGTGATCTTGGCGTAGGTCTTGCGCATCAGATCCGCCAGCTCGGCCATGGTGACCTCGTTGTTGCGGTTGCCGATGTTGAAGGCGTGACCGTTGGCCTTCTCGGGGTTGTCGAGCATGCGGCAGATCGCATCCACGGCCTCGTAGATCGAGACGATGGTGCGGCGTGCCCTGCCGCCGTCCACCAGCTTCATCGGATCGCCGTTGAGCAGGGCGCCCATGAAGCAGGCCAGAACCCGGGGAACGCCATCGCCGTCGCGCTGCGGAATGTAGTCCATACGCGGGCCGAAGAAGTTCAGCGGGCGCACCACGGTGAACGGCAGGCCGTCTTCCTTGTGGTGGGCATAGACAAGACGCTCGACCATCTGCTTGGCGCAGGCATAGGTCCAGCGCTGGTTGACGATCGGCCCCATAATGAGCGGCGTCTCGTCTTCCTTGAGTTCGTAGAGGTCGGGGTTCTCGTAGCTCGTGTCCCCGACATAGCTCGACAGCGTGCGGCCATAGCACTCGCTGGTCGAGAAGCTGATCAACCAGCGCTTGTATTCCACGCAGAGTTCGACAATCGGATAGACGTCGAACAGGTTGGACTTGATCACGCTGATCGGGTTGGTGTTGTACTCGGACGGGTTACAGATCGCGGCAAGGTTGATGACCACATCCCCATCAGCCACAGCATCCCGCAGATCCTGTTGGGTTTCTGGATCATCCACGTAGCGCTGGTGGAGCGTGAAGTTCGGATTATCCAGGTGCTTCCGGATCTTCGAGCTCTCCGGGTCCCATCCGATGATCTTGTGATCGGTGGTGGTGAGCAGGCGATCCAGCAGATGGCTGCCGATAAAGCCCCCGCATCCAAGGATTACAATATTCATCGGATTCTCCGTTCCAATTCGCATATGAAAAGCACCTCCGGTCAGGACCCGCGAGAATGACGGGGGCCCCCAGAAAATATTAGCTTAAAATCTGTAGCTTGCGCGTGGGATTAAAACTTAACTACCCGAATCCTATTACACGAAAATAAACGCTGTGACCACGCTTTGAACATGATCTAGGCCACAGGTTGCGGGACTCAGCCCCTTCCTTGACCGAAAACTTGGCGGCAAATTGCCACCAGTGCCCCGAACTGCGCCACTTCCCGCATCGGCACGACGCTGCGGCGCTGGAATGCGCCGGCGGAACCGCCACGCCACGGCAAGGTCCAGCGATGATTCGCCGGTTTCCGTTGCTGGTGGAGGCGGACCTCCGCACGTGCAAGGACAATGCCTTCGTCGATCGCCCCCGCCCGAGGCCGCAATTCACGATACGGGCGAGAGCCGCAGACCCGGCATGTGTGGGGATTTCACCGAACCCGGCGGCATCCGACACCTTATAACAGGCACCTAATAATAGGCACGTCGGCTGCGCGCCCGCAGAGATTGCCACGGCGGCTGCCGAGCCCTAGGATCGGCCGTGGCGGTCCAGCGGCGAGCGGGGGATTCGGAACATCGCGCCCGGAGTGAGTTCGTGGTGCTGGAAGCCGTGGCGGCTGTAGAAATCCTCGAGCGCGGGCTTGTCGAGCCCCTCCTCCCCGAAGGGCTCGTGGTGCAGCTCGATTCCCAGCTCGGCTTCATCCGCCGCCTCGACCAGCTGGCGCAGGATGCGATGCGCCACGCCCTTGCCCCGGTGCTTCGGCGCCACCCAGATGCCGCTCAGGATAAAGCGTTTGCTCCAGAGCGAATGCTCGATGTAGGCGACGTTCTCCTCGCTGTCGCGATAATAGGTGCGCTCGCCGGTCTCTCCGGTCGAGGCCATGAGACCCGGCACCCGCGCCAGGCGCTCGGTGACATAGGCGTATTTCACCTCGGCGCGGCGACCGGCCCGTTCAAGCCCCTCCTCCAGTTCGCGAGTCAACTCGGGATGGCGAATCTCGCAGTAGTCGCGCATCCCGTGTTGCAGGGCAACGGCCACGAATGCGCGTAACTCATTCTCGAGACGGGTGATTTCGGCGCTCTCCTCGGACTGTCTCCGGGGGGTGCTGAACGTCCGGGACCCGCGTGCAAAGTCGGTATATGGCATGGTGTCCTCCCAGGCCGATAATATAGCGACATTTTCATCAGGTCAGTACATCCGGACATCCTGTTCGCGCAAACAGTGGATTGCGCGACTGCCCGCCTGCGCGGCGGGCAGCGATCATGGCGCTCAGAAGGCGGCTTCACGCGCGATCACGTCCCGCATCGGCTCGAACAGCATCTCCGCCAGAAGCCCCGCCACCTCGGCCCAGAACCCCTCGTCCGCGGCAAGCGCCGGCGGCACGAAGGCTGCGTGACGCAGCGCGCCGACGATCTCGTCGGCCTCCCTGCCCTTGGCCATGGCCTGCAGCTCGGCGGCGCGGGGGTCACGCAGCGCGTAGGGCGCGCAATCGTGGGTCGCGCCGCTGAGGTGTCGCAACCAGGCCGCCGTGGCAAAGGTGAAAGCACGGCAATCCACCCCCCTGGCCCGCGCATCCGCCACTGCGGAAAAGACGCGCTGCGGCATTTTTTCCGAGCCGTCCATGGCAATCTGGAAGGTCTGATGCGCGATCTCGGGGTTCTCGAAGCGTATGGCCAGCGCCTCGGCATAGGCGGCGGTGTCGATCCCCGGGATCACAGGCAGGGTCGCGGCGGCGGCCCCAAGGTGGCGGCGCACCAGCTTGGCCAGCGGCCTTGCCGCCATCACGTCGCGCACGTAGGGGCACCCGGCGTGGAATCCGGCGTAGGCCAGCATGGAGTGGGTGCCGTTGAGCATCCGCAGCTTCATCATCTCGAAGGCGGTGACGTTGCCGGTGAAGATCGCCCCGGCCTTTTCCCAGGCCGGGCGACCTTGCGGGAAATTGTCCTCGATCACCCATTGGACAAAGGTCTCGGTCGCGATCGCTGCCTGGTCCTCGCACCCGGTCAACTCGGCGGCCTCGGCCAGCGTCGCAGGTGTGGCGGCGGGAGTGATGCGGTCGACCATGGTCGAGGGGAAGGCGACCTCGGCAGCAATCCACTCAGACAGCGCGGGATCGATGCGGCGGGCGAAATCCACCACCGCGCCGCGCAGCAGAACGCCGTTATCCGGCAGGTTGTCGCAGCAAAGCACGGTGAAGGGTGTAAGCCCCGCATCCCGGCGGCGGCGCAGCGCCTCGGTCAGCAGGCCCAGCACGCCCTGCGGCGCCGCGGGGCTGGCCAGATCGGCGGCGACGGCGGGGTGCGACGGGTCGCAGCCCTGCGTCGCGCGGTCAAGGCCATAGGCCTTTTCGGTCACCGTCAGCGAGACGATCTTCGTACCCGGCGCGGACATGGCCCCCAGCGCTGGCTCCGGGTTGCCCGCCGAGCAGATGGCATCGGCGATCGCGCCGATCACCCGCGCCTTGGTGCCCTCGGCGCCCTTGGCGATCAGCGTGTAGAGCCCGTTTTGCGGATGCAGCTCGTCCGACGCCTTAGGCGAGCGCAGTGACACACCGAGGATGCGCCAATCGCCGCCCTCGGCCGCCAGCGCCAGATCGGTCAGCGCCGCCTGGTGCGCCTTGTGGAAGGCGCCGAGGCCGAGGTGGACGATGCCCACCCCATGCGCCTGCGGATCATAGCCCGGACGCAACGCCTCGGGCACCTGGCTCAGCGAAGACAGCCTCATGCCGCCCCCGCCGCCAGTTGGTGCTCGAAGGCGCGATAGAGGCCGCGCAGTTCGGCCAGCCCCTTGAGACGGCCAATCGCCGGGTAGCCCGGCTGCGCTTCGCGGCCGATGTCGTCAAGGATGTCCTGCCCGTGGTCGGGGCGGAAGGGGATCGACCAGTCGGCGCGACCCTCGGCCTTTCGGCGGCGCTCCTCGGCGACCACGGCACCGACCATGGCGACCATGTCGGTGTGGCCCGAAAGGTGCTCGTCCTCGTAGAGCGAGTTCATCACCTCGCTGCCCTCGATGCTGACGTTGCGCAGGTGCAGGAAGTGCACGCGGTCGGCCAGCGCCTTGAAGATCTCGACCGGGTTGTTGTCCGGGCGCGCCCCCAGCGAGCCGGTGCAGAGCGTGACGCCATTGGCCCGCAGATCGACGGCGTCGAGGATCTTCCGGTAATGCGCCTCGGTCGACATGATCCGCGGCAGGCCGAGCAGCGGGAAGGGCGGATCGTCCGGGTGGCAGCACAGGCGCATGCCCAGCTCTTCGGCCAGCGGCGTCACCTCCGACAGGAAGTCGATCATGTGCTGCTGCAGCTGGGTCTCGGAGATATTGTCGTATTCCGCGAGGTGCAGCTTCACATCGTCGAGCGAGAATTTCTCTGCCGCGCCGGGCAGGCCAAAGACGACGTTGCCGGCGAGCTGCTCCTTGCGGGCGTCATCCATCTTGGCGAAGCGCTCCGCGGCCTCGGCGACCACATCGTCGGGGAAGCCCTCGGCAGCGCCCGCGCGCTCGAGGATGTGGATGTCGAATGCGGCGAAGTCGATCAGGTCAAAGCGCATGCAGCGCGCGCCGCTCGGACGTTCCCAGGCCAGATCGGTGCGGGTCCAGTCGAGCACCGGCATGAAGTTGTAGCAGATGGTCTCAAGACCGGCCTCGGAAAGGTGCCGCATCGAGGTCTTCCAACTCTCGACATGAGCCTTCCACTCGCCCTTCTGCTTCTTGATGTCTTCCGAAACGGGCAACGATTCGACCACGTCCCAGACCAGCGGCGACGGGCGGCCATCCTTGCGCGTGGCGATCTCGCGCTGGCGCTGCGCGATCTCTTCGGGAGTCCAGACTGCGCTGGTAGGCACGTGGTGCAATGCGGAAACGACGCCCTCGACGCCAGCCTGCATCATGTCGTCGATGCTCACGCGGTCTTTCGGACCGAACCAACGCCAGGTCTGACGCATCGGAAACCCTCCCTCTTGTCTGCCGTGCGGGACGGACTCCCGCGCCTCGGTGGTCACGAGATTCATAGCAGCCGATTCAAATGTTGACTAGTATGGAAGTATGGAGCAGGTTGCCGCCACGGAGGAGAGCTATGGGAATCGAGACAATCCAGATCGAGCAGGTCGACCAGTCAGCGCCCGTCGGACCACAGCTGATCCGCGCCCTGCGCCAGGCGATCGTGCAGAACCAGCTCGAACCCGGCACCCGGCTCTCCGAGGCCGAGATCGGCGCGCGCTTCGGCGTCTCGCGCCAACCCGTCCGCGAAGCCTTCATCAAGCTGGCCGAAGAGGGCCTGCTGGAGATCCGCCCGCAACGCGGATCCTTCGTGCGCAAGATTTCTGTCGCTGCCGTGCTCGACGCGCGCTTCGTGCGCGAGGCGGTCGAGGCCGACATCGCCAAGGCCTGCGCCAGCGCGCGACCCGACGGGCTGGTCGAGGAGTTGCGCAGCCAGATCGCCGCGCAGGCCCGGCTTGTGGATCAGCACCCCGCCGCCTTCGTGCCGCTCGACGACGAGTTTCACCACACGCTGGCCAAGGGCGCGGGTCGCCCCAACGCCTGGGCGGTGATCGTCGGCATGAAGAGCCAGATGGACCGGGTGCGCCAGATGACCTCGGCGCATTTCCCGCTTGAACACCTCATCGCCCAGCATACCGCGGTGGTCGACGCCATCGACGCGGGCGATCCCGATGCCGCCGAGAGGGCGATGCGCGGCCACCTGCAGATGATCCTGTCGGACCTGCCGGCCATCCGCGAGGCCTTCCCCGATTACTTCGACCCCGATGCCGCGTGAATATCCGCGCTGCATCGTCCCCAAGCGACCCTGAAAGGGAGGACACCATGACTGTCGCCAAAACCCTGAAAACCCTGCTGCTTTCCGGCATTGCCACCGTCGCGCTCAGCGCTTCGGCGATGGCTGCCGACATGACCCTGAAGCTCGGCCACCTCGCCAACGAGGACAACATCTGGCACAAGGCTTCGCTGAAGTTCGCCGAGGAGCTGGCCACGCTCACCGACGGCCGCATCGAGGTCGAGGTCTATCCGAACGAGACGCTCGGCAAGGAAGTCGACGTGATCAACGGCATGCAGCTCGGCACCGCCGACATGACCATCACCGGCGAGTCGCTGCAGAACTGGGCACCGATGGCAGCGCTGCTGGCGATGCCCTATGCCTACAGCTCGCTCGAGGACATGGACTCCGTCGCCGGCGGCGAGCTTGGCGACCGCATCGAGGCGCAGATCATCGAGAAGGTGGGTATCCGCCCGATCGCCTATTTCGCCCGTGGCCCGCGCGAGCTGACCTCGAACCGCCCGATCACCTCGCCGGACGAGCTGAACGGCCTGAAGATGCGCGTGCCGAACGTGCCGCTCTTCCTCAACGTCTGGAAGGCGCTTGGCGCGAACCCGACCCCGATGGCCTTCTCCGAGGTGTTCACCTCGCTGCAGAACGGCACCATCGAGGCGCAGGAGAACCCACTGGCGCTGATCAAGTCGGCCAACTTCAACGAGGTCCAGAAGTACATCAACAAGACCGATCACGTGCGCTCGTGGATCTACCTGACGATCTCGGAAATGGCGTGGAACCAGATGTCCGAAGAGGATCAGGCCAACGTCATAGAAGCCGCCAAGCGCACGCAGGAATACGAGCGTGAGCTCTTCCTCGCCGACGAAGAGCAGCTGGTCACCCAGCTTCAGGACCTCGGCGTGGAATTTGTCGACGTCGACAACGAGGCCTTCGCAGCCGCCGCCAAGGAAGCGGTGCTGAGCTCGGTCTCCGAAGACATCCGGCCCGACGTCGAAGCGCTCTTCGACCGCTGAGCCGGACCGCGGGCCCCTCCTCCCCTTCTCCCGGGCCCGTACTCCCGGGCCGGACCCCTCCACTCGGGTCCGGCCCTTCCCGTAATTTCACCGAAGAGCCGATCCATGCAAAAGCTCGTCACGGTCCTGACCGCAATCGCTCGCATCGCGACGGGGCTCAGCTTCGCCGCCATCATCGCCGCCGTCATCATCCAGCTGCTCGGGCGCTCGGGGGTGATCTCCTCGGTCGTCTGGACCGAGGAGCTGACCCGCTTCGCCCTGCTCTACCTCGCCGCCTTCGGCGTCGGGCTGGCCTACCGCTCGGGCGATCTGGTCAATGTCGACATCGTCTGCGAGGCCCTGCCCGGACGGCTGCCCTGGATGCTGCGGCTCATCTGCGCGGTGATCACGCTCGGCTTCGGCCTGATGCTGATCAAGGCGACCTGGCTTTACGTGTCGATCGGCGCGCGGCAGACAGCGCCGTCTTTGGGCGTGCGCATGGATTTCATTCACGCCTCGGTGCTGGTCGCATTGCTCTCGATCAGCCTGTTTGCCGGGCTGCGCGTGGCCGGCATGCTGAGCCGCCGCGACACCGGACTTCCCGAAAAACCCGAAGAGGAGCTCTGAGATGGAGCTGACCATTCTGCTCGGCTGCTTCCTCGGCGGCCTGATCATCGGCTTGCCTGTGGCGATCACCCTCGGCGTGTCGTCGATGGCCTACATCCTCTTCAAGGGCATGCCGCTCGTGGTCATCCCGCAGAAAATGTACGCGGGCATGGACAGCTTCGTGCTGCTCTGCATCCCCGGCTTCATCCTTGCCGGCAACCTGATGAACGCCGGCGGCATCACCGGGCGCATCGTGCGGCTGGCGCAGGCGCTGGTCGGCTGGATGCGCGGCGGGCTGGGCCTCACCAACGTCGCCGCCTCGATGCTCTTCGGCGGCATCTCTGGCACCGCCGCGGCGGACGCCGCCTCGATCGGCGGCATGATGATCCCCGGCATGAAGAAGGCCGGCTACCCCGCCGATTTCTCCGCCGCGATCACCGCCGCCTCCTCGACCGTCGGGCCGATCATCCCACCCTCGGTGCCGATGATCATCGTCGGCACGCTCTCGGGCATCTCGGTCGGCAAGATGTTCATCGCGGGCGCCCTGCCCGGCATCCTGATGGGCGTGGCAATGATGGTCACCGCCTGGATCATCGCGCGCCGCAACAACTACCCGCGCCAGCAATGGCAGGGCATGGGCGAATTGTGGAAAGCTTTCCTCGGCGCGTTCTGGGCCGTGGCCATGACCGGGCTCATCGTCGGCGGGCTGCTCACCGGCTTCGCCACCCCGACCGAGACCGCCATCGTCGCCTCGATCTACGCCTTCGTCGTCGGTGCCTTCGTCTACCGCGGGCTCAAGCTGCGCGACGTGCCGAAGATCCTGATCGACAGCGCCGTTTCCGCCGCCGCAATCCTGGTGCTGGTCGGCCTTGCCAACGTCTTCGGCTGGATCCTCGTATCCGAGCGCATCCCGCAGATGATCGCCGACAGCGTACTCAGCATCACCGACAACAAGTTCCTGGTGATCCTGCTGATCAACCTGGTGCTGCTCTTCGTCGGCATGTTCATGGAGACCATCGCCGCGCTGATCATCCTCTTCGGCCCGCTTCTTGCGCTGGCCACCGGCGTCGGCGTCGACCCGCTTCACTTCGCGGTCTTCGCGGTGCTCAACCTGATGATCGGCCTGACCACACCGCCGGTCGGCGTATGCCTGTTCATCTGCGCCGGCATCGGCCGGGTCACGCTCTGGCAAGTCACCCGCGCGATCATGCCCTTCATCATCACCAACATCCTCGTGCTGCTGCTCGTGTCGTACGTGCCGTTCTTCAGCACCTGGCTGCCCTCCTTCCTGTCGAACTAGGACCAAGATCATGACCAACCGCATCGCACGGCTGCACGGACAGAAAGACCTGCGCGTCGAGACCATCGAAGAGCCCACCGCGGCGGCGGGCGAGGTGGTGGTCGCGATCGGCGCGGGCGGCATCTGCGGCTCGGACATCCACTATTATGCCGACGGCGGCATCGGCACGATCCGGGTGCGCGAGCCGATCATCATCGGCCACGAGGCGGCGGGCACCGTGGTCTCGGTCGGCGACGGAGTGACCGGCGTGAGCCCCGGCGACGTGGTGGCGGTGAACCCCTCCCACCCCTGCGGAGAGTGCAAGTTCTGCACCGCGGGCGAGCACCAGCACTGCATGAGCATGCGCTTCAAGGGCTCGGCGATGTTCCTGCCGCACGAGCAGGGCTTCTTCCGTGACCGCATCGCGATCGGGGCAGGCCAGTGCTACAAGATCGCCGAGGGCGTGCCGATGGCCGAGGCCGCGCTGGCCGAGCCGCTCGCCGTCTGCTGCCGCGCCGTGACCCGGGCCGTAAAGGTTGCGGGTTCGCTCGAGGGCAAGCGCGTCCTCGTCACCGGCGCTGGCCCGATCGGCGCGCTATGCGTGGCGCTGGCCAAGCATTACGGAGCCTCGGAGATCGTGGTCACCGACCTGCAGGACGCGACCCTCGAAGTGGCCAAGCAGGTCGGCGCAACCCGCGCGATCAACGTCGCCACCAACGGCGAAGCCCTGGCCGAATACGAGGCCGAGAAAGGCCAGTTCGACCTCTGCTTTGAATGCTCCGCCGCCGGCCCGGCAATCCGCTCGGCCATCGCCTGCACCCGCCCGCTCGGCACCATCGTGCAGGTTGGCGTCATGGGCGACACGCCGGTGCCGTTCAACATGCTGGTCTCGAAAGAGATCAACCTCTGCGGCACACACCGGTTCGACGCCGAGTTCGGCCAGTCGGTAGAGCTGATCAACGCGCGCGCCCTGACCCTCGCGCCCATCGTGACGCATTCCCTGCCCGTCGATCAGGCACAGGACGCCATCGAACTGGCGATAGATCGGGGCAAAGCGGTGAAGGTCCAGCTGACCTTCGGCTGACCCACCTCCCCTGCCCCTGCAAGGACCGCGCCGCCCACCGGCGCGGTCCTTCTTTTTGGGGCCCGGGCTTCAGCCCTCGATCATCCCCACCGTGCCGAGGATCGCGGCAAGCCCCGCGTAGAGCCCGCGCAGCGACAGCTCCGGCTCGACGTCGATCCACTCCTCGAGAGTGTGCGCCCGCCCGCCGGTGCCGCCCGATCCGAGGCAAATCGCCGGCACGCCAAGGCTCATGGGAATATTGGCGTCGGTCGAGCTCTCGCCGGTCGACGCCGTGAAGCCAAAGGCCGGAAGGGCCGCAAGGGCCGACTGGACGATGGTGCTCTCGGGCGCGGTCTGCCCCGCCGGGCGGTTGCCGATGCGGCTCACCTCGGCGCGGATCGCGCCATGGCGGGTGTCGCCGCGGGCGTTCTCCGCCGCCACGGCCTCCTCGACGAGCGCGTGCAGCGCCGTGTCGAGCTTGTCCAGCTCGGCTGCATCCACAGAACGCAGGTCGACCTCGAGCCAAACGTCCTCGGGGATGGCATTGATCGAGCTGCCGCCCCCCATGACCGAGGCGCAGAATGTGGTGCGCGGCTCTGCCGGGACCTCGATCCGCGCCATGCCCGCCATCAGCGACCCGAGCGCATAGGCCGGGTTGACCGTGCCGAAGGCGTTCAGCGAATGCCCGCCCGGCCCGCGGAACGTCACCCTGTAGCGCAGCGAGCCGACTGCGCCGGTGGTGATCTGTCCCACCTCCAGCCCGTCGATGGTGAAGAAGCCCGCGATCTTTTCGCGGTAGGCGCCCTGCTCAAAGAGATACCGGATGCCGCGCAGGTCGCCCTTGCCCTCCTCGCCCACGTCGCCGACGAAGAGGATATCCTGCTCTGTCTCGATCCCCGCGGCATCCAGCGCCCGGATAAAGGCCAGCAGCGCCGCCAGCCCGCGCGTGTCATCGCCGACGCCCGGCGCATAGAGCTTGGTGCCCTCGCGTCGCACGGTCACGTCGGTGCCTTCGGGGAAAACGGTGTCGAGATGCGCCGCGACCACGATCACTTGCCCGTTGCCGCGGCCGCGGCGCAGGCCCAGCACGTTGCCGATGCCGTCAAGTTCGACCTCCTGAAGCCCCAGCGCGCGGAACTTCTCAGCGTAGGCAGCGGCGCGGACCTCTTCCTTGAAGGGCGGCGCGGGGATCTCGGTCAGCTCTATGATCTCGCCGACAAAGCGCTCATGGCCCTGCGCCAGGTCCTCCTGCGCGCGCTTGAAACGGTCCGATGCGATGATCCGGGCGACGTCTTGGGTCATGGAAGGTCCTGTAACTGGATCGAAAGGGGAAACGGTTCCGGACCCAGTTACAGGAAGGCGGGCTCGCCCGCCACTCAGTCCGGAGCGCCGATCCGCTCGATGCTCCCCACCAGCGCCTGCGCCGTCGCCAGCGCCCGGGCCGTGGCCTGCGCCATCTGCGGCAGGATCATCCACTCCAATGCCCAGGCCGCGCCCGAGCGCTCCTGCTCGTGGATCAGCGCCTGGTGCATGCCCGAAAGCTGCACCGCGTTGAACCGCGCCAGCGTCACCAGCAGCTCGGCCCCCACCGGGTTTTGCTTGTGCGGCATTGCCGAAGAGCCGCCGCCGCCCGAGAGCTTGATCTCATCCAGCCCCTGCTGAGCCATCAGGCAGATGTCCTGCCCGATCTTTCCCAGCGTGCCGGTGATGAGCGACAAGAGCCCCGCGTATTCGGCCACCCTGCCCCGCATGGCGTGCCATGCCCCGCCGGTGCTGGCGAGGCCGAGCTCGGCGGCGACGTGATCGGTCACCGCCTGCGCGTCCTCCCCCAGCGCCCCGCGGTCGCCCGAGGCGCCGCCGACCTGCACGCGCTCGACCCGCGGGGCGATCTCGGCCAGCCGTTCCAGATGCGCTGCAAGTGGCTGGTGCCAGGGTCGCAGGCGGTCGGACACGGTAATCTCGGTCGCCGCCTGCATCCGCGTGCGGCCCATCAACGGGGTCTCGCCCTGTCGCGCGTCAAGCTCGATCAAAGCCGCCTCGAGCTCGGCCACCCGCCGTGCCAGCAGCGCGGTGCTGTCCTTGAGCGTCAGCACCAGCGCGCTGTCCACCACGTCCTGCGAGGTGGCACCCTTGTGCAGCGCCGAGGCCCCGTCCGGTCCGACAATCACCTGCAGCTGCTTCACCAGCCGCGGCACCGGCACGCCATCCTGCGCCATGCCTGCCCGGATGTCCGCGAGATCGATCCGCGCCGAGGCAATCGCCTCGGCCGCAGCCTCGGCCAGCGCCGCATCCACCCGCCCGCAGGCGCCGAGCGCCCGGCTCCAGGCCGCCTCGAAGGCAAGCATATGCGACATCTGGCGCTCGGCGGACCAAATCTCCGCCATCTCCGGATCGCCGAACAGCCCGCCCAGCCAGGGGTGATCGAAAACGCTCGCGCTCATCTTGCTCCGTCCCTCTTGCATGTCGAAAGGGCGACCTTAAGGCCGCCCCGTTTCTTTTTTGCTTACAGCGCCTGTCTCAGATGTCGAGAAAGACCGTCTCGCCCTCGCCCTGCAAGCGGATGTCGAAGCGGTACTTGCCCTCGCCGGTCTTCTTGGCGATCAGCGTCTCGACCCGCGGGCGCTGCTCGATGCGTGCCAGAAGCGGGTCCGAGGAATTGTCCTCGTCCTCGAAGTAGATACGCGTCTGCAACCCGATGTTGATGCCGCGCGCCACGACCCAGAGCGAGATATGCGGCGCGCCGACCACGCCGCCGCGGCCCTTCACCTTGCCCGGCTTCACCGTGCGCAGGGTGAACTCGCCGGTCTCGGCATCGGCGGCAAAGCGGCAATGGCCCGAAACCTTGGGGTCAGCGCCGTCCTGACCGGGGAACACACCCTTGGCATCGGGCTGCCAGCTCTCGATCAACGCGTCGCGCATCGCCCAGCCGGTGCCGTCGTAGACCGAGCCGGTGATCTCGATGATCTCGCCCTCGCAGCCCTCTTCGATGGGGCTGACGCCGATTTCCTCGTGGTAATACCCGGCGTTGCCCGCGTAGGTGGGCATCAGGCCGATGTGGACATAGGGCCCGGCGGTCTGCGAGGCGGTTTCCACGAGGGTGTCGAGTTTCTGCACCATGATCACATGCCCTCCAGCTTGTTCTCGAACATCGACTGGCGGCGGCCGCGGAGCACGATGTCGAACTTGTAGGCGAGGTAGTCGAGCGGGCGCGAATGCGCCAGATCGAGCGGGGCGACCAGCGCGTCGAGCTGGGCGCGGTTCTTGATCGTCGCGGCGATCGGACAATGGTCGATGAGCGGATCGCCCTCGAAATACATCTGGGTGATCAGCCGCTGGCCGAAGCTGTGACCGTAGACCGAGATATGGATGTGCATCGGACGCCAGTCGTTGCCGCGGTTCGGCCAGGGATATGCGCCCGGGCGGATGGTCAGGAACTGGTAATAGCCGTTCTCATCCGTCAGCGTGCGGCCGCAGCCGCCGAAGTTCGGATCGAGCGGCGCCAGGTAGGTATCTTTCTTGTGCCGGTAGCGTCCGCCCGCGTTGGCCTGCCAGATCTCCAGCAGCGTGTTCGGTACCGGGCGCGCGTTCTCGTCGAGCACGCGGCCGTGCATCAGGATGCGCTCGCCCACGGCCGGGGCCGCGCCCTTGGTCCAGTTGAGGATCAGGTTGTTGTCGAGCGCGCCGAGCTTGCCGTGACCGAAGGTCGGGCCGGTTTCCTCCGAGGGCGAACTTTCCAGCGACAGCAGCGGCAGGTTCGGGGACCGCGCGACGCTGGTTTTGTAGCCCGGATCATAAGCCACCGGATGCACGTAGCGGTTGCGCGGGATCAGCGGACCCTTGTCGTTGATCGAGTCTGGGGTGATGAAGTTGCTCATTCGGCTGCCGCCTCCATTTCGGCATAGGTCGCCTTGGCCAGTTTCAGCGCGTGGTTGGCGCGCGGAACCCCGGCGTAGATCGCCACGTGCTGGAAGGCCTCCAGAACGTCCTGCTTGCTGGCCCCGGTGCGCGCCGTGGCGCGGATGTGCATCGGGATCTCCTCGAAGTTGCCAGTTGCCGCCAGCAGCGCCAGCGTCAGCATCGAGCGCTCACGCTGGCTGATCGCGTCCGAGGCCCAGACCGTGCCCCAGGCGCTGCGGGTGATCAGCGTCTGGAAGGGCTCGTCAAAAGGCGTCTTGTTGGCCTCGGCGCGGTCGACGTGGGCATCGCCCAGCACCGACCGGCGCGTCTTCATGCCCTGTTCGTAAAGCTCGTCCATTCAGGCAGTCCTTTCCAGAAAGTCGTTGATCAGGCGGGCGGTCTCGGTGGGCTGCTCGACGCAGGGGATGTGCCCCGCCGCCTCGATCAGCGCGAACTCCGCCCGGCACAGCTCGGCGGTGGCGCGCACCAGCTCGGGCGGGGTCGAGCCGTCCTCGGCTCCGGCCATGGCCAGCACCGGCAGCGTCAGCGCGCGGGTGCTCTCGGTCAGATCGGCGCCCGCGATGGCCGCGCAGCACCCGACGTAGCCCTCGAGCGGAGTGCGCACGAGCATGTTCCTCCACGCGGCGAACTGCGGGTCGCTCTCGCGGAAGCCGGGGGTGAACCAACGCTCGAGGATGGCATCGGCCAGCGCGGCGACGCCGCCTGCGCGGATGCCGTCGATCCGGGTTTGCCACATCTCGGGCGTACCGATCTTGGCCGCCGTATCCATCAGCACCAGCGCGCGGATGAGGTCCGGCCGCTTCGCCGCAAGACCCTGCCCGATGAGCCCGCCGATCGACAGGCCGACGAAGGTGACGTCCTTGAGCTCCAGCGCCTCGCAGATCGCCTCGGCATCGCCCACCAACATCTCCATCTCGTAGGGCGCCTCGGGGGCATCCGACAGCCCGTGGCCGCGCTTGTCGAAACGCACCACGCGCAGCCCCTCGGGCAGCAGCGGGATGAGCGCGTCCCAGACCCGCAGGTCGGTGCCGAGCGAATTGGCCAGCATCAGCACGCGGCCATCTTTCGGGCCCTCGTCGCGGATGTGCAGGCTGACGCCGGCTACGGTGATTGTCTGCATGATGCCTCCTCGCGGCCGGATCGGGCCTTGGCGTTCTTCTGCCATGGCAAATCGCCGATGAAAAATATAACCAGAGGCAGAACCCATAACT
Source organism: Alloyangia pacifica (assembly GCF_003111685.1). Taxonomy (NCBI): domain Bacteria; kingdom Pseudomonadati; phylum Pseudomonadota; class Alphaproteobacteria; order Rhodobacterales; family Roseobacteraceae; genus Alloyangia; species Alloyangia pacifica. The sequence goes on from NZ_CP022191.1 coordinate 349,931, forward strand.
CCGAGGTTATGAATGATCCACCCCCACCTGCGCATGCGGCACCTGCGCGTCTTCCTCGAGACCGCCCGGCTCGGCAGCCTCAGCGCCGCCGCCGAGAGCCTGCATGTGAGCCAGCCCGCGGCCTCCAAGACCGTGCGGGAGCTAGAAGATATCCTGAACGCCCAGCTCTTTGACCGCAGCGGGCGACGTCTTGCACTGACCCGGGCGGGAAAGATCTTCCAGCAATACGCAGGCACCGCGCTTGCCGATCTCGAGCGTGGGCAGCGGCTGCTGAGCGATCTCCCGCAGCACCAGCGCAAACTCGCCGTGGGGGTGCTGCCGACCGCTGCCACCGGGCTCTTCCCAGATGCCGCCGCGCGATTCCGCGAGACCCACCCGGACTGCACCCTGCGCGTCTCCACCGGGCCGAATTGGCTGCTGCTGTCGCAGCTCCGCGAAGGGGCGCTGGACATCGTGGTGGGGCGGATGCCCGCCACTGGTACCGGCGAGGGGCTCAGCTTCCGACAGCTATACTGGGAGCGCGTGGTGCCGGTGATCCGCCCCAGCCACCCGCTCGCCGGGCAAGATTGGAAGCCCGCCGAGTTGCTGCGCTACCCGCTGATGCTGCCGCCCGCCGGGGCGGTGATCTCGGGCTCGGTGCGCGCTTTCCTGCAATCGCTGGGACTGGGCGAGCCGATTCCCGCATATGAGAATGTTTCCCACGCCTTTGGACGCCGCGTCGTGGCGCGCTCCGACACCATCTGGTTCATCTCGGCGGGCGTGGTCCGCGCCGAACTGGACAGCGGCGAGCTGAGCGTGCTGCCGGTGCAGAACGAGCTGCTCGGCGGGCCCCTCGGCATCTCGCTGCGCGAGGGGATGCTGCCGGACCCGGTGCTGCAGGACCTCGTTGAGGCGCTGGTCGCCGTCGCCGCCGCACACCCGGCGCAGGAGGACTGAGCCCCCTGCCCCGCGCCCGGTTCAGCCGGCGGTTGCCAGCGCCCTCATCTCCGGCACCGGGGTGACCAGCGGCGCACCGGCCGTAAAGGCCGCGATGTTGTCGCACATGAGGTCGGTCGCCATCTGCTGCACTTCGGGCGCGTTGCCTGCCATATGCGGGGTCAGCACGACGTTCTCAAGCGCACAGAGCGCGGCAGGCACCTCGGGCTCATGCTCGAAGACGTCGAGTCCCGCGCCCTTGAGCGTGCCCGCCTGCAATGCCGCGATCAGCGCGTCGGTGTCGACCACCGTGCCCCGCCCGACGTTGAAGAGATAGCCCTGCGGCCCCAGCGCGGCGAGCACCTCGGCGTTCACCGCGTGCTGCGTCGCCGCCCCGCCCGGCACGCAGGCCACGAGGTAATCGACCCGCCCCGCCAGTTCCAACAGCGAGGGCACATAGGCATAGGGCAGCTCCGGCTTCGGGCTGCGGCTGTGGTAGCTCACCTCGATGTCGAAGGCCGTCGCCCGTCGCGCCAGCGCCGCGCCGATGCCGCCCATGCCGAAGATCCCCATCTTCTTTCGCGAGACCAGCGGTCGCGGCGTCTCCGTATAGTTCCACGCCCCCGAGCGGGTCAGCCGGTCCTGATGCGGAATACAGCGCACCACGGAAAGCAGGAGCGCCATGGCGTGATCGGCCACCGCCCCGGCGTTCACCCCGGCGCCATGGGTGACCCTGATGCCGCGGTCGATGGCCGCCTGCACGTCGATCCCCTCGTAGCCGGTGCCGACGCAGCAGATCAGCCCGAGGTTCGGCAACTCGTCCATCTCGGCGCCCGTGGCGCCCTTGAACCCGGCGGTGATCAGCACGCGGACCGCGGCGCGCTCCGTCTCGGTCAGATGCGCGTATCCAGCGGTGCAATCGTGCAGCGTGAAGCGTTCGCCGAGCATGCGGTGATAGGCCTGGGTCTTGATGTTGATGGCGATCTGCTGCGGCATGAGGCGCTCCGGTTCGAGGCACGCGCCCGCCCTGCGCCGGGTCGCGTCATGAAGCGCCATCCCGGCCGCGCGGGCAGCCCTCCCCCGGGCGGCGCGGGTTGCCCCATCTGCCCCGACGGCAGACCGGGATTCAAGCACGATTGCGGCTGCGACGGTTCCAGACCCGGGGCATGCGGTCAGACCGTCACTGACCTTCCTGACGGATGTCGCGGATGGTCAGCACCGGCGAGGCATCCATCTCATGCGCATCGAGCATCGCGGCGACCCGCTCGAGCGACGCCACGAGCTGCGCCTGCTCCCAGTCCTGCAGCCCCTCGAAGCTCTTCACGTATTTCTGCTGCAGCGCGTCGGGCGACTGGCTCACCGCCTCGCGCCCCTTGTCGGTGATTGCCACGTCGGTCTGCCGGCGGTCCACGTCGGAACGATGCCGGGCCACCATGCCGCGCGCCACCAGCTTGTCGACCAGCGCGGTCACCGTCGCTTGGCTGACCCCCATCTGGGTCGCCAGCCCCTTGGGGGTGGCGGCGCCGTGGTCCTTCTTGGCGACGATCTGCAGCACGCGCAGCTGCGCCGGCGTCAGGCCGGCGGCCTGCGCAAGCTTGCGCTCGTAAAGCTCGGTCGCGCGCAGGATGCGGCGCAGCGCGATCAGGCTCTGGTCTGTGCGATCTGGAGTTGGGTCAGCCATGCATGACTTTTGGCAGGATTCCGCCAGAGCTTCAATTGGCTAAGCACTTGACTGTGTCATTCGCAAGACTAAGCAGATTTGCTTCATAAAATCTTAGCATGAACGCTGCAAAATAGGCTCATGGGCCGCTATGAGCGTAAAAAATGCTTCGTCGGTTGAAACTTTAGGCCGGGTATATTAGTTAGATTGACGAACGAAATGGAGGACACCAGATCGATGCCGAAAGACATGACACAGCCTGAGACGCGCACGCCGGTGCTGCGTAAGCCCGAAGCAACGGACGGGGCTGCGATCTGGGACCTCGTGCGCGCGTGCAAGCCGCTGGACGAGAACTCCATGTACTGCAACCTCGTGCAGGCCGAACACTTCCGCGACACCTGCGTGCTGGCCGAACTTGACGGCGAGGTGGTGGGCTGGATCTCGGGGCACATGATCCCGAACCAGGACGCCTTCTTCGTCTGGCAGGTGGCTGTCAGCCCCAAGGCGCGCGGCCTGGGCCTCGGTCGCAAGATGCTCACCCATCTTGTCGAACGTGATGAATGTGCCGAGGCGACCGAACTCAAGACCACGATCACCCGCGACAACGATGCATCGTGGGGTCTGTTCCGCAGCTTCGCCCGCTCGATCGGCGGCGACCTGACGGACGCGCCGCACTACACGCGCGACGACCACTTCGATGGCATGCACGCGACCGAACACATGGTCACGATCGAGCTGCCCGAAGAGGAAGAGCAGCTGCGCGCCGCGGCCTGATCGCTCCCCCAAAATCGCTAATCTTATCTTTTTCTAAGTTCTAGAAAGGACTTCGTTATGCCGAAAGACACGTCTAACGGCCCGACTATTTACGCTCGCCGCGAGAGCGAGGCACGCTCCTACTGCCGCTCCTTCCCGGTGAGCTTCACCTCTGCCCGTGGTTCGGAACTGACCGACGACGAGGGCAAGACCTACATCGACTTCCTGGCCGGCTGTTCCTCGCTGAACTACGGCCACAACGATCCGCACATGAAGGCGGCGCTGGTCGAGCACATCATGAGCGATGGCATCGCCCATGGTCTCGATATGCACACCGACGCCAAGGAAGCCTTCCTGCAGACATTCGAGCGCCTGATCCTCGAGCCGCGTGGTATGGACCACAAGGTGATGATGGTCGGCCCGACCGGCACCAATGCCGTCGAGGCCGCGATGAAGCTCGCCCGCAAAGTGACGGGCCGCACCAACATCATCGCCTTCACCAACGGTTTCCACGGCATGACCGTGGGTGCGCTGGCAGCCACCGGCAACAAGGGCAAGCGCAACGGCGGCGGCATGCCGCTGCAGGGCGTGACCCACATGCCCTATGAGGGCGCCTTTGGTCCCGATGTCGATACGCTCGCGCAGATCGAGATGATGCTCGAGAACCCCTCGTCGGGTCTCGATGCCCCCGCCGCCTTCCTCGTGGAGCCGGTGCAGGGTGAGGGCGGCCTCAACGCCGCCTCCGCCGAATGGCTGCGCGGCATCGCCCGCCTTGCCAAGAAGCACGGCGCGCTGCTCATCGCCGACGACATCCAGGCCGGCATCGGTCGGACCGGCACCTTCTTCTCCTTCGAGGAGATGGGCGTCGAGCCGGACATGATTCCGCTGGCGAAATCGCTCTCGGGCTTCGGCCTGCCCTTCGCCGCGCTTCTGCTGAAGCCGGAGCTGGACGTCTGGAAACCGGCCGAGCACAACGGCACCTTCCGGGGCAACACCCACGCCTTCATCACGGCGCGCGTGGCGCTCGAGAAGTTCTGGGCCGATGGCCGCTTCCAGAAGTCGCTGGCCGAGAAGGCGCAGCTGATCGAGCACGAGCTCAACACCATCGCCGAGATGGTCCCCGGTGCCTACCTCAAGGGCCGCGGCCTGATGCGCGGCGTCGATGTCGGCTCGGGCGAGCTGGCCGGTGCGATCTGCGCCGCGGCCTTCGAGCGCGGTCTGATCATCGAGACCTCGGGTGCGGACGACGAAGTCGTCAAGGTGCTCGCGCCGCTCACCACCTCGGAGGAGACCTTCCGCAAGGGTTTCGAGATCCTGCGTGAGAGCGTCGCCACCAGCCTGAACAACCACAAGATTGCCGCGGAGTGACATCATGATTGTACGAGATTTCAACGACCTGAAGAACACCGACAAGCATATTGCCGACGCGCAGTGGACCTCCACCCGGATGCTGCTGGCGCAGGACGGTATGGGCTTTTCGTTCCACATCACCATCCTCGAGGCGGGCTCGGAACACACGTTCCACTACAAGCACCACTTCGAGAGCGTCTACTGCATGAAGGGCAAGGGCTCGATCACCGATATCGCCACCGGCGAGACCCACGAGATCAAGCCCGGCGTCATGTATGCGCTCAACCTCAACGACAAGCACATCCTGCGTGCCGAGGAAGAGCTTCACATGGCCTGCTGCTTCAACCCGCCCGTCACCGGTACCGAAGTGCACCGCGAAGACGGCTCCTACGCCCCCGCCGAGGAGGTGGCGTAAGCCATGACCCATACCGTTGAGAAAATCGGCGGGACGAGCATGTCCCGCCTCAACGAACTGCGCGACACGCTGCTCATCGGCGGCCGCAAGGGGGATGATCTCTACGGTCGTGTCTTCGTGGTTTCCGCCTTTGGCGGCATCACCGACCTGCTGCTCGAGCACAAGAAATCGGGAAAGCCGGGCGTTTACGGCCAGTTCGCCAACTCCGACACCGGCCACGGCTGGCACGACGCGCTGACCGAAGTCTCCAAGGCGATGATCGAGGCACATGAATCCGTGCTCGACCATCCCGGCGACGTCGAGCAGGCGACCGACTTCGTGCGGAACCGTATCGAGGGCGCGCGCAACTGCCTGATCGACCTCCAGCGGCTGTGCTCCTACGGGCACTTCCAGCTGTCGGAGCACATGCTGCAGATCCGCGAGCTGCTCTCCGGTCTCGGCGAGGCGCATTCGGCCTATGTCACCGTGCTGATGCTCCAGCGCTCCGGCGTCAACGCGCGCAACGTCGATCTGTCGGGCTGGCGCGACGATGGTCACTACACGCTCGAAGAGCGCATCATGAAAGCGATGGAAGGCGTCGATCCGACCACCGAGATGCCCATCGTCACAGGCTATGCCCAGTGCACCGAAGGGCTGATGCGCGAGTTCGACCGTGGCTATTCCGAGGTGACCTTCTCGAAGCTGGCGTCTCTGACGTCCGCGCGCGAGGCGATCATCCACAAGGAGTTCCACCTCAGCTCCGCCGACCCCAAGCTGGTGGGCGCCGAGAACGTGCGCAAGCTGGGCCGCACCAACTACGACGTGGCCGACCAGCTGTCGAACATGGGGATGGAGGCGATCCACCCCAAGGCCGCCAAGACGCTGCGCCAGGCGCAGGTGCCGCTGCGCGTCACCAATGCCTTCGAGCCGGGCGATCCGGGCACGCTGATCGACGATCAGCCGGCCGAGACCCCGGCGGTCGAGATCGTCACCGGGCTCGACATCGTGGCGCTCGAGGTCTTCGAGCAGGACATGGTGGGCGTGAAGGGCTATGACGCCGCGATCCTCGACGTGCTGACCCGTCACCAGGTCCGCATCGTCTCGAAGGTGTCGAACGCCAACACCATCACCCACTACCTGGACAGCTCGCTCAAGACGATGCGCCGGGTGGAAGACGATCTGGCCAAGCTCTACCCGCAAGCCAAGATCAGCTCGCGCACGCTGTCGATGGCCTCGGTCATCGGACGTGACCTCAGCACCCTGCGCGTCCTGACGCGCGGTCTGCAGGCCATCGCCGAGGCGGGCTATGAAGCGATCGGTGCCACTCAGGGTCCGCGCAACGTGGACGTGCAGTTCATCCTCGAGCGCGACGACCTCAATCCGGTCATCGCCGCCTTGCACGGAGCCTTCGTTTCCCCGCAGGCCAGCCAGAAGCTGAAGACAGCCGCCTGAGCCTGCACCATCCGACAGGGACTTCGACCAACTGGGGCGGCTTTCGGGCCGCCCCTTTTTCCATGCCCCCTGCCCCACGCCCGCCTCTCTTCGAAAAGACCCGCAATCCTCGCCCAAAGCTTTCGCGCCCAGCCCCTCGAGACCGTCACACCTATGTCAGAGAGCTGCGGCAACAGGGGGGCATTGTTCTCGGCGGGCTTGCGCTATATTGGCACGGCTTCCCCGTGTTCGCTGTCCGGAGGTGACCACCGATGCAGACGCCTTATTACCTGATCGACAAATCGCGGCTCCTGCCCAATCTCGAGAAGATCGCCCACCTGCGCGAGACCTCCGGCGCCAAGGCGCTGCTGGCGCTCAAGTGTTTCGCCACATGGTCGGTCTTTGACATGATGAGCGAGTACATGGATGGCACCACCTCCTCCTCGCTTTTCGAGGTGAAGCTGGGCCGGGAGAAATTCCCGGGCGAGACCCATGCCTATTCCGTCGCCTGGGCCGACCATGAAATCGAAGAGGTGCTGGCAAGCTCGGACAAGGTGATCTTCAACACCGCCGCGCAGCTCTCCCGCTTCGAGGACGTCAGCCGCGGCCACACCCGCGGTCTGCGCGTCAACCCGGGCGTGTCCACCTCGGGCTTCGATCTCGCCGACCCCGCCCGCCCCTTCTCGCGCCTTGGCGAGCATGACCCCAAGGACATCGAGCCGGTGCTCGAGCAGATCAGCGGCTTCATGTTCCACAACAATTGCGAGAACGCCGACTTCGAGCGCTTCGACGCCATGCTCGGCTCCATCGAGCAGCGCTTCGGTCATCTTATCCGACAGATGAAATGGATCAGCCTCGGCGGCGGCATCCACTTCACCGGCGAAGGCTATCCGCTCGACCGCCTTGCCGAGCGGCTCAAACGCTTTGCTGGCGAAAACGAGGTGCAGGTCTATCTTGAGCCCGGAGAGGCGACGATCACGAATTCGACCACGCTGGAGGTGACGGTGCTCGACACGCTCTTCAACGGCAAGAACCTCGCGATTGTCGACAGCTCGATCGAGGCGCATATGCTCGACCTGCTGATCTACCGCGAGAGCGCCAAGATGAAGGAAAGCGGCGATCAGCCCTGGATGATCTGCGGCAAGTCCTGCCTGGCGGGCGATATCTTTGGAGAGTTCATGTTCCCCAAGGCGCTGAACCCCGGCGACCGGCTCTCGATCCAGGACGCCGCCGGTTACACGATGGTCAAGAAGAACTGGTTCAACGGGGTGCAGATGCCCTCGATCGCCATCCGCGAGCTCGACGGCAGCGAACGGCTGGTGCGCGACTTCACCTACGACGATTTCAGCGCCGCGCTCTCCTGAGCGCACGCAAACCAAGACGGACAAAGACGGAGGTCCAGTGAGTTGAAAAAAGACGTTCTCATCATCGGCGCAGGCGGCGTCGCTCAGGTCGTGGCGCATAAATGCGCTCAAAACAACGATGTGCTCGGCGAGATCCATATCGCCAGCCGGACGCTTTCGAAATGCGAAGCGATCCTTGAGTCGGTCCGCGAAAAGGGCGCGATGAAGGTTGAGGGCGTCCTCAAGGCTCACCAGGTCGACGCGATGGACACGGCCGCCGTCGCGCAGCTGATCCGCGACACCGGCGCGCAGATCGTCATCAACGTGGGCTCGGCCTTCGTCAACATGTACGTGCTCGACGCCTGCATCGAGACGGGCGCCGCCTATATCGACACCGCGATCCACGAGGATCCCGCGAAGATCTGCGAGACCCCGCCGTGGTACGCCAACTACGAGTGGAAAAAGCGCGACCTCTGCGCCGAGAAAGGCATCACCGCGATCCTTGGCGCCGGTTTCGATCCGGGCGTGGTCAACGCCTTCGCCCGCTTCGCCATCGACCAGATGGACGAGGTCAAGAGCATCGACATCGTCGACATCAACGCGGGCTCGCACGGCAAGTATTTCGCCACCAACTTCGACCCCGAGATCAACTTCCGCGAGTTCACCGGCACCGTCTACTACTGGGAAGACCAGCAGTGGAAGGAAACCTCGATGTTCGCCTCGGGCAAGGACTGGGACCTGCCCGTCGTCGGCACCCAGCGCACCTACCAGTCGGGCCACGACGAGGTGCATTCGCTCTCGGCCAACTACCCGCAGGCGGACGTGCGCTTCTGGATGGGCTTCGGCGAGCATTACATCAACGTCTTCACCGTGCTGCAGTCGCTCGGCCTGCTGTCCGAGCAGCCGGTGACAACCGCCGAAGGCCTTGAGGTCGTGCCGCTGAAAGTCGTCAAGGCCGTGCTGCCCGACCCCTCCTCGCTCGCGCCCGACTACACCGGCAAGACCTGCATCGGGGATCTCGTGAAGGGCGTGAAGGACGGCGAAGAGGTCGAGATGTTCGTCTACAACGTCGCCGACCACAAGGACGCCTACAACGAGGTGGGCAGCCAGGGCATCTCCTATACCGCGGGCGTGCCGCCGGTCGCCGCGGCAATGCTGGTCGCCTCGGGCGAGTGGGATGCGAAGACCATGAAGAACGTCGAGGAGCTGGACCCCAAGCCCTTCTTCACCATCCTCGACGAGATCGGTCTGCCGACCCGCGTCAAGGACGCCAAGGGCGACCGCCCCTGGAACGCCTGATCGCCTGATCGCCTGACGGCGACTCATATCAAGGGCCGGGAGCCATGCTTCCGGCCCTTTCCTTTTCACTGCCTTTCTTGCAGCCGGGCGACAATTTCCCGCCGCCGTGCCGCCAAGGCGTCGCCACGTCTTGCAAACCCCACGCGCCCGAGGTTTCTGTCGCCGTGACGGGAAAACGAGCGGCTGCCAATTCGACGATCTTTGACGGGACCTTATCTGGCGCAATGCATCGGTTTAGGGTGCCTTCCGCTTGCCGTTCCTATTGGCAAATGCTCTTTTCCTTCGCAGTGGTTTCATGCGGCTGTTAGGCGATGTTTCTAAAAACATCCGCAGTCGCATTGCTCGGCAGTTGGAAGGAAAGACATTCATGCAGGCAATTACCCCGGTCATTCTTTGTGGCGGTTCCGGAACACGGCTCTGGCCGGTCTCGCGCAAGAGCTACCCCAAGCAGTTCGCGCGGCTCGTGGATGACACCAGCCTGTTCCAGGCCACCGCCGAGCGCCTCTCGGGCAGCGCCTGCTTCACCAAGCCTGTCGTCGTGACCAACTCCGACTTCCGCTTCGTGGTAACCGAGCAGCTCTCGGCCATCGGCATCGACCCCGGCGCGATCCTGATCGAGCCCGAGGGGCGCAACACCGCCCCCGCCGTTCTGGCCGCCGCGCTGCACCTCGCGCGCAAGGATCCCGAGGCGGCGATGCTGGTGGCGCCCTCGGATCACCGCATCCCCGACCGCGAGTCCTTCCGCGCCGCGGTCGAGAACGGCCGGGCCGCGCTCGAGCAAGGCAAGCTGGTGCTTTTCGGCATCCACCCCGACCGGCCCGAGACCGGCTACGGCTACCTCGAGCTCGACCTCGCCAACGCCGGCCCCGCCACCACGCCGCTGAAACGCTTCGTCGAGAAGCCCGACGCCGAGAATGCCGCCAAGATGCTGGCGCAGGGCGGCTTCCTCTGGAACGCCGGGATCTTCCTCTTCCGGGTCAAGGACATCCTCGCCGCCTTCGAGACCTACGCCCCCGGCCTGCTGGCCCCGGTCAGCGCCGCGGTGGACCAGGCCGAGGTCGACCTCGGCTTCCTGCGCCTCGCGCCCGGCCCCTGGTCCGAGGCCGAGGACATCTCGATCGACTACGCGGTGATGGAGAAATCCGATGCGCTGGAAGTGGTGCCCTTCGACAGCGGCTGGTCCGACCTCGGCGGCTGGGACGCGATCTGGCGCGAGCTCGAGCAGGACGAGAACGGTGTGGTCTGCAGCGAGGGCGCCACGGCGATCGACTGCGAGGGATCGATGCTGCGCACCGGCTCCGACGCCATCGAGATCGTCGGCATCGGCCTCAAGGACGTCATCGCCGTGGCGATGAACGATGCCGTGCTGGTGGCCAGCAAGGACCGGGCGCAGGACGTGAAGCTGGCCGTCGACGCGCTGAAGAAGAAGGGCGCTAAGCAGGCGGTCGAATTCCCGATGGACCACCGCCCCTGGGGCTGGTTCGAAAGCCTCGTGGTCGGCAGCCGCTTCCAGGTGAAGCGGATCCATGTGCACCCCGGCGCCTCGCTGTCGCTGCAGAGCCACTTCCACCGCTCCGAGCATTGGATCGTGGTCGAGGGCACCGCGCGGGTCACCGTCGACGACGAGGTCAAGCTGGTGACCGAGAACGAGAGCGTCTACATCCCGCTCGGCGCCGTTCACCGGATGGAGAACCCCGGCAAGATGCCGATGGTGCTGATCGAGGTGCAGACCGGCTCCTATGTCGGCGAGGATGACATCGTGCGTTACGAGGACGTCTACGCCAGAGGCCAAGGCGCCAAGGGCTGACCCCGCCAAGAGCGAAAATACCGCGCCGGCCCGCGAGGGTCGGCGCTTCTGTAAAGACAGGAAAGGCGCCCTGATGGCACCGAAATTCGGAACGAGCGGCCTGCGCGGCCTCGTGGTGGAACTGACCCCCGAACTGGTCGCCGACCACGTTCGCGCCTTCGCCGCAGCCTGCGACCACGGCGGGCTTCTCTGCGTCGGACAGGATCTGCGCCCCTCCAGCCCGCGCATCGCGAGCGACATCATCGCCGCCGCCCGCGCCGAGGGGCTGCGGGTGATCGACTGCGGCGCGCTGCCGACCCCGGCGCTGGCGCTCGCCGCGCAGGAGGCCGGTGCCGGCGCGATCATGATCACCGGCAGCCACATCCCCGCCGACCGCAATGGCCTCAAGTTCTACACCCGCAGCGGCGAGATCACCAAGTCCGACGAGGCGGCGATCACCGCCGCCCTTGGCCGCCGGGCAGGCACCGCCGAGGGCCCGCTCGACACCGATCCCGAGGCCGGTACTCGCTTCGTCGCCCGCTACGTCGACACGCTTGGCAGCGACGCCCTTTCGGGCAAGCGCATCGGCCTCTACGCCCATTCCGCCGTAGGCCGCGACGACCTGCGGGCCATGCTCGAAGGCCTCGGCGCAGAGGTGCGCGAGCTGGGACGGTCCGAGACCTTCATCCCCGTCGACACCGAGGCGGTGGACCTGGACACCCGCGCGCAGATCGCCGCCTGGGTGACGGAGCACAAGCTCGACGCGCTGGTCTCCACCGATGGCGACAGCGACCGCCCGCTTCTGGCCGACGAGACCGGCACCATCGTGCCCGGCGACATCATGGGCCAGATCACCGCCGAAGCCCTCGGCGCCGAGGCGGTGGTGACCCCGATCTCCTCCAATTCCGGCGTCACCCGCAAGCGCTTCGGCAAGGTGCTCACCACCCGCATCGGTTCGCCCTTCGTGATCGCCGGCATGGAAAAGCTCGGCGGCAAGGTCGTCGGCTACGAGGCCAACGGCGGCTTCCTCCTTGGCTTTCCCGCCGAGGGGCCGACCGGCACGCTCGCCGCCCTGCCCACCCGCGACTGCATGCTGCCACTCATCATGACGCTGATCGCCACTGGCGACGGCCCTCTGTCGGCCCGCGTCGCGCAGGAGCCGCCCGTCGTCACCATGGCCGACCGCCTTCAGGAGGTGCCGCAGGAGGCCTCGCAACCCTTCGTCGCCAAGCTTCGCGAGGACAGCGCAGCCCGCGCGGCCTTCCTCGCCCCGCTCGGCGCCACCGAGGCAGCCTGCGATCAGACGGACGGCGTGCGCATCACCCTCGCCGACGGCCGCATCCTGCACGTCCGCCCCTCGGGCAACGCCCCGGAGCTGCGGCTCTACGTCGAGGCGCAGGACCGCGCCGGTGCCGAGGCGCTCATGCACAAGGGCCTCGCGCAGCTGCGCGAGGCGATCCTCGGCTGACAGAGGGTTCACCGCAACTCACCGGCCCGATCCCCGCGATCGGGCCGACGCATCCCTTATAGGCTCACCTTGATCCGCGCCTCGCCGGTCGCCCCCGGTTCCTGACCTGCCCCGCCTTTGCTGGCATTCAGAATCGACGGCAGCGTCCCGGCCGCCACCGCTGCACCGGTGACAACAAGCGCTAAGCCAAGCACGGTCCAGGTTGGCACCCGGTTGATCATCTGGGTCGGTTGATAACAGCTTCCACATTGCTGCGCCCCAAAGCGCAACTTGTGATTGCAATACCTGCACTTGAAATAGCGATGACTCCGCAAGGACATGATCGCCCCCCTAAAATAGGAATCTGAATTCAATTGTGCGATTAACTCGCGTCTTAAGACTTAAACGATTGTGCCCGAAGGATACGGCAAAGTCGGACACCGGCGGAAGAGAAACCAGACGGCTCCAAAGAAATCGGTCGGACCACAAAACACCGACACGGCCCTAATTGAACCCTCGGTACCAGGTTATCACCCGCCGCCCTCTCCTGTCACCCTGCGCGCGGCGATCGCGGGCGCCCGCGCAAGCTGTGCGCGAGACATGCCGAAAATCCCGGCACACCCCTGCGCAGCCTCCATGCAGGGTCAGTTCCCTGCGACACCCTGGCGGCACCCCGAACATAGCAAACGCGCGCCGCTCCCAAGGAGCGAACGCGCCTTCCGAAGACCTTTCAATACCCGGTGCGGTTGCACATGGCGGTGAAGGTTTTCACCATCAGCTTGATGTCGGTGGCGCAGGACATCACCCGCAGGTATTCGATATCCATGGCCACGCGCTCGTCATAGGTAACATCGTTGCGCCCCGACACCTGCCAAAGCCCGGTCACCCCTGGCTTCATTGACAGGTAAGCCGCTTGGTGCACGCCATATTTCTCGAGTTCCGCATCGACGATCGGGCGCGGCCCGACAAAGCTCATCTCCCCGAGAACCACGTTCCAAATCTGCGGTAACTCGTCGAGGCTGGTCTGCCGCAGGAACCTGCCGATCAGCGTGATCCTCGGATCCTTGGTCAGCTTGTGATCGCGCGCCCATTCCGCCGCGGCGGCCTCATCGCTGGCCAGCAGCGCCTGCAGCTTTTCCTCGGCATTCGGCACCATGGTGCGAATCTTCCAGCAGCGAAAGGTCCGACCGTCCTTGCCGACACGCTTATGGCCAAAGAAGCCCGGCCCACCATCGGCGCGCACGACCACCCACAGCACAGCAATCACAGGCAGCAGGACGGGCACCAGCATCAGTGCGACGGCAAGGTCGAACCACCGCTTCAGGACGTGAGCATAGACCCTGTCGCTCCAACGGAGAAAGCGGCCATCGGTGGGGCGTGGGGAGTGGGCGTCATCTTCGCTTGCCCCGAATTCAATGGATCTCATCGGCTAAATCCTCCAAGCGAAATGGCTAGATGCATCGATCCGACGGCGGACATGCCGGACAAAAGAGTTAATTTCTGAAACATCTTGGGCCAAGTATTGTACGGAGCTGAGGGTCAGCTCCCGTTAATCATTAAGTACACTTTGCTGATACACGCGGTGCTTTAGGGCTTCAACCCACGGCTACAAGACGTTTTCGTAACGGATTTTTGGCAGTTCGAGCGCCGCCGAACGCCCGCAACAAACCTTTCATCAAAATTAACGCTCTGGAAACAGGGGCTTGAACTTCTCGGGTAGCAGCCAAGCCCTCCCTGTTCCCGGGCCTAGTTGACGCAGGGACCGATTTTCCCAAACCCGGCTTTGTGGCCGACAATGCACACAGCTGCGCCCTGATGCTGAAAGAAACGGCGGTCGCCGGACGCGCCTGCGCACCATTTCGTGGCGGCTGGGGCATGAATGGGACAAATAGCGTCAAAACCGAGGCTTTTGCGTCCCGAACGCGGTCCCTTTGTCCTCGAACGCGCCAGATTCCCGACTCGGCACAAATCAACCATGACGAGAATGAAGGTGTTCCAGCACCCCTTAAGGGTCTCACCTCAGGTCGAGACGAACTCCACCTTGCCAGAGCTCAGCAGCGCTGCTGTCAGCCGGCCAGTGGCATAGGCACCTGTATCAACCGGAACGCGCCCCGCGGTCGGGCGGGCGTGATCGGTGATCGTGTGCCCATGCACCACCCAATTGCCATCGGTGCGCGCCGTGGTCTCGAAACCCGGCGGTCCCCAGATCAGGTCCCGGGAACTTTGCGCCTCGAGCGGGCGGAGCGGGTCGGCTCCGGCATGGCAGATGAAGACGTTGCCGGTCTGCCAACTCAACGGCAGCCCGCGCAGCCAGGTCTCGATCTCCGGTGTCATCGCCGCGCGCAAACGATCACGCAGCTTCACCCAGTCCTCTTCCGGCGCGGTATGCGCGACCCCCGCCAGGCCATAGCTCGCCAGCGTCTGCAGCCCGCCGTACTTGAACCAGCGCGCCCCCGCCGTCTTTGGATCGTCGAGAAAGTCCAGCATCATCTGGTCGTGGTTGCCGCGCAGGCAGATCACCTGTTCGCTGCCCAGACGAGCCTGCATCTGCTGCAGACGGCGCAGCACCGCGGCGCTCTCGTCCCCCCGGTCGACATAATCCCCGACCAGCACCAGCTTGGTCTCCGGCGACGAGCGCCCTTCGAGGCGCCCCAACAGCTTGGCGAGCAAGGCGTCGCAGCCATGAACGTCACCGATGACGATACATCTGTCGGCGGGGCGGAACGGGGCATCGAAGACGGGCGCGGGCGGCTTGCGGCGTTTGAACAGGAACTTCATGGGGCGTGAGGTAGATTCAAAGGGGTTCGGTGCCAAGTGGCAATGCGGCGCTTGACACAAGGTCAGCTAGCCGCTCCCCGGAAAACACGCCCTAGGACCGTGCCCGGGACCGCGCGCGCCGGCATCGGCGCGCGCGTCGGGTTTCGCTCAGGCGTCCAGTTCGGTCGCCGTGATCGAATAGGCGAAGCTGCCCGGGTCGAGCTCGTCCTGCTCGACGCCGTCGATCTCGGCCTGCGGATACATAAGGAAGCCCACCTCGTCGCGCGCTGAACCAGGCAGCGCCACGTCATGCGCGAAGTTGAAGCCGATCCAGTTGCCTTCCCAAGCGCCGAAGAGCGCGGCGCGCACCGCGCGCACCTTGGGATCGTCGAGCGCGAGGTTCTTCGGCGGCTCCTCGAGCATCACCTTGCGCACGTCCGCCGGGTCGACCGCGACCCAGCCGTAGTCCGACAGGAAGACCTCGGCGCGGCAGTGCTGCGCCTTGCTGACATCCGACGACCCCGCACCAAGGCTCTTGTAGCCAAAGGCCGAAGGCGCAACGCGCAGACCGTAGACATCGCGCGCCGGCAGGCCGGCGGCCCGCGCCAGCCCGACATAAAGCGCGTTGAGATCGGCGCATTTGCCGGTCAGATCGCCCATCTCCAGCATCGAGGCCACGTCGCCGATGCCGCAGCCGCGGGTCTCGGGGTTCCGCTCGGTGCTCTCGACGACCCACTCGTAGATCGCCCGCGCCTTCTCGAGATCGGTCTCCATCTCTTGCGTGATCATGTCGGCGGTCGCCTTGACGATACCGTCGGTCGGGATCAGCCGCGTCGGCGCGGTGTAGAGCGCGCGATCCGCCTCCGAGAGCGTCGCCCCCTGCCCCGGCGCGCCAAGGTCGACAGCGCGGTCGCGGGTCGAGACCTGCGCGGCCACTTCCAGCTCGGCACTCTCCTGCCCGCCGCTCCAGACCGCGTGGATGAACTGCGCGCCGCTCTCGGCGTCGGTCACCAGCACTGCGGTGTCGGCATTGCCCGAGAAGCTCGGCGCCTCGGCCTGCATCCACCCCGCCTCGTTCACCGAGGGCACCGGGACCCAGGCCTGCACGGGCTTGCCGCCCGCCGGGATCTCGACGCGCGTGGTGACCTCGAACCGGCGCCAGTCCGCCGGGGTCGGGCTGAAGGCGGCACGCGCCCCGCGCGGCAGCAGCGGCGACAGCGCAAGCGCCGCGCCCGCCGTGATGAAATGTCTCCGATCCAGGGTCATCGAGTGTCTCCTTCGCATGGGGAACCGCCCTCCCGTAATTGCCGCCGCTGATAGCCCGGCCGTCCCCACATCTCAAGGCTGTAGCTCGCCGCGCCGCGCAATTCTGCCGCGCCCGCGCAGGCCGCACCGGCGATGTAACGCAAAGCACGAAAAATTTGACGCACCGCCGTTCTCCCGACGTCGTTTGCGGTTTATCTGGGGGCATGGATGTTGTTCTCGTCACCGCGGTCATCGCGTCGCTCTTTCTCGTCATCGCCGCGGCCGAGCCGCTGGCGGCCCGCCTCGGTCTGCCCTACAGCGCCATCCTCGCGCTTCTCGGCACCTTCATCGGCGGGGCGGCGATCTTCTTCCTGCGCACCGATATCACCGACGCGCTCAATCCCGTGGCCGCGGCGATCATCAACTTCCCCATAAGGTCCAACGTCTTCCTATACGTCTTCCTGCCCACCCTGCTGTTCCAGGCAACGCTGGGCATGAACCTCAGGCGGATGCTCGACGACTGGGTGCCGATCCTCGTGCTGGCCATCGTCGCGGTGGTCGCCGCCACGCTCTTTGTCGGTCTGGCGCTCTCGTGGACGAGCGCGCTGCCGCTCATGGCCTGCTTCCTCGTCGGGGCGATCGTGTCGACCACCGACCCCTCGGCGGTGGTCGGCATCTTCCGATCCATCGCCGCACCGCGCCGGCTGGTGCGCATCATCGAGGGCGAGAGCCTGCTCAACGACGCCGCCGCCATCGCGCTCTTCGGCCTGTTCATGGGCTTCGTGATGGAGGGCGTGCCGAACCCCACGCCGCTCGGCGCACTCGCCCAGTTCCCCATGCTGCTCGGCGGCGGCGCACTGGCCGGCTGGCTGGTGGCCCAGGGCGCGATCGGCGCCATGGCCCTGCTCGAACGCTACGAGAAGGCGCAGCTCTCGGTGTCCATCGCCCTGCCCTATCTCGCCTACATCGGCTCCGAGCAGGTTTTTGGCGCCTCGGGGGTCATCGCAGTGGTGGTCTCGGGGCTCACCCTCAACCTCGTCGGCCCCGGAAAGATCCCGCCCACCGCCTGGGCCAACCTCAAGGACGTCTGGGATATCCTCGCCCATTGGGCCGGCGCGCTGATCTTCATCCTCGCCGCGCTGCTGATCCCGCGGCTGCTCGAGGACACGAACTTCCGCGATTTCCTGCTGATCCTCGTGGTTGTCGTTGCCGCCATCGCCGCCCGCGCCGCGATCCTCTCGGGCCTGCTGCCGATCCTGCGGCTGCTGCGCTTGTCGCCGAAGATCGAACGCCCCTACCGGGTCGCGATCCTCTGGGGCGGGCTGCGCGGCGCGCTGACCCTCGCGCTGGCCCTCGCGGTGACCGAGAGCTTCCGGGTGCCCTTCGAAGTCAAGCGCGTGGTCGGCATCCTCGCCACCGGCTTTACCCTCTGGACGCTGCTCGTGCAGGGCACCACCCTCACCTGGGTGATCAAAAAGCTCGGCCTCGACAAGCTCGCCCCGCTCGACCAGGCGCTCTCCAACCAGGTGGTTGCCGTGGCGCTGCAATCCGTGCGCGAGCAGGTCTCGACCACCACCGACACCTACGGGCTCGACCGGGAGATCGTGCGCTCCGAGGCCAAGCGCTTCGGCGCCCGGCTCGACAAGGCGGTGAAATCCGCCGAGGAAGGCGACGAGATCCTGGACCGGGACCGCATCACCCTGGGGCTCATCGCCCTTGCCGGGGCCGAGCGCGACGCCACCACCGCGCGGATCCGTGAGCGCACCATGTCGCTGCGGCTCGCGCAAAAGGCCCTCTCCGATTGCGACCAGCTGATCGAAGGCGCGCGCAGCGACGGCCGGACCGGCTACCAGCGCGCCGCCCGCGCCAGTGCACGCTACGGGGCGCCCTTCCGCACCGCGCTCTTTGCCCACAACCGTCTCGGCATCTCTGGGCCGCTGGCGCGCATGACTGCCGACCGCTTCGATCTGCTGCTGGCGCAGCGGCAGATCCTGCGCGACCTCGAGGGCTTCATCGACGGCCGCATCCGCCGAATCCATGGCCGCCGCATCGCCGACCTGCTGCGCGAGCTGCTCTCGCGCCGGCTCGACGCCGTCGAAACCGCGCTCGAAGGCCTGCGCCTGCAATACCCCGGCTACGCCGACGAGCTCGAACGCCGCTTCATCCGCCGCACCGCCCTGCGGCTCGAAGAGGGCGAATACGACACGATGTATGACGACGGGCTGATCGGCGCCGAGCTCTTCACCGCGCTCAAGCAGGACCTCGCCCGCCGCCGCGCCAAGGCCGAGCAGCGCCCGCCGCTCGACCTGTCGGTGCAGCGCACCGAGCTGGTCCGCCAGTTCCCGCTCTTCGCCGATCTCGAGGAAAAGGACATCCGGCCCCTCGCCCGCGCGCTGCGCACCCGCTACGCCGCGCCGGGCGACATCATCATCCGCCGCGACAGCACCGCGCGCGCGGTCTGGTTCATTGCCTCGGGCGCGCTCGAGCAGCA
The DNA here is from genome assembly GCF_003111685.1 of Alloyangia pacifica. Lineage (NCBI taxonomy): Bacteria > Pseudomonadati > Pseudomonadota > Alphaproteobacteria > Rhodobacterales > Roseobacteraceae > Alloyangia > Alloyangia pacifica. The sequence continues at coordinate 368,802 of NZ_CP022191.1, forward strand.
GGTCGGCGGACAAAGCTTCCGCCTCGGCCGCGGCGAGATGTGCGGCCAACTCGCGCTGCTCATCCCCAGGCGGCGCCGCCGCTCCGAGGTCCGCGCCATCGCCCCCTCGACGCTGCTGCGTCTCGACGAGAGCCGCTTCAAGCGCCTGCTCAAACGCTCAGAGAAGCTGCGCGAGGCGGTCCGGCAAAGCGCCAAGCGCCGGGGGCTGGACGTGTCGGAAATCCTCGGTGAAGAGCCGGAGGCCCCGAAAGAGGCCTGACCGGCCCCGGGGCCGCATCCCCACGCAAATGGCGCGCCCTGTCTCCAAGGCGCGCCATTTTCACGTCAAGATACTGATAACATTATATTATTTCGTCTACGGCGCGTCCAGGAGCCTCTCCAGCTCCAGCATCGCCGCTTCCATCAGTTCGCGTCCGACGCGCTTGCCGCGGACCCGGATCACCCAGCCCTGCGCATCCTCGCCGAGCTGCACCGTCAGCCCCGAGGACAGCGCCTTGGCAGGCGACGCGGCCTTTTTCGGCCGCCCGCCCCTCTTCGGGTCCGAGGTGAGTTCGACCCCGTCCAGCGCCGCGGCGATCAGCTCCGCCTCCTCGGCGGCCGTCTCCGGCACCCGCTCGGCCAGCGCCTCACGCAGCCGCACCTCGGCGCCGTCGCGCAGCGCCGCGGCGATCCGCAGCCCGTCTTTCTCCTTCAACAGGTCGGGGAAGGTTAGCATGTCGCCCAGCTCCTCGAAGATCAGTGCAAAGGAGCGTATCTTCGAGCGCTTCGCCTTGGAGGCCTGCGGAAACAGCGCGTTGACCGCCTCCTCGGCATTGACGAAGGCGCCCTGCTGCGCCGCGATCACCGCGATCCGCCCGCGCTCGTAATGGCTGAGCGAGGCGCGGATCTCGTTCTCCTCGATCATCGCGGCAAAGGTGCCGCCCATGGCCTCGGGGTCGCGGATCACCGCCTTAATCTTCTGGTAACGACTATCCTTGGTCAGCGCATAAAGATCGCGGAAGGCCTTCAGCCGCCGGTAGCCCGACAGCAGCCCGTAGCCGAACCCCTGCCCGTCTGCCGGCGTCGGAAACACCTCGATCGGCAGCCGCAGCCCGCCCTTGGCGATCGAGGCCTTCAGCTCCTCCATCTCCTCGGCGTCGAGCACCACCCGGTCACGCACCAGCGCATCGGCGTTGATGTCGTCCACGGCCAGCTCGAGCATCACCAGCCCGCGCCCCTCGGCATCCCGCAGCCGCTCGGCGTCAGCCTTGTCCTTCGCCGCCTCGGCTCGCTGCCCCGCCGGCCGCGGGTCATGCAGCGTCGCCGCCTCGGCGGCCACCTGCGCGATCGGCGCCGACATCAGCCCGCGCGACGAGCTTTCGCGGTGGAACTCCTCTTCGTAGCGGGTCAGGTCCTCTGCCGAGGGCGCCTCGAGCTTGCGTCTCTTTGCCATCAGACGGCCTCCCTCTCAGCCTGCTCCATCTGCGCGTCGCGCCACCACGTCCCGAGGATCACCTCCTTCACCTCTGCCCATGTCCGGTCGAAGGTCTCGCGCCCGCGCACATAGGTGTCCCGGTTGAAGTCCCGGTAATCGGTCTCGTAAATCCCCGAGACCTGCTCCCCCGCCTGCCCGACCATCGCGGTCAGCTCCTGCCGGTAGGTAGTCATGAAGTCGCCGAAATAAGCCTGGATGACATTCGCCAAGTCGGTCTGCTGCGCCGCGTCAAACCGCGTCACCAGTGCCCGGACCGCATCCCATTCGAACCGCATCTCGGGCAATCCGTCCGCGCGCCGAACCCGGTTCTCCCCCTCCTCGATCGAGGCAAAGGTCGAATAGATCATGTCAAAGAACCGCCCGGTCGAGTCGAACTCGAGGAAGGACGCCCCCAGCGGCACCAATAGGATGTCCGCGGCCGAAAGCGCATTGATCGTCAGGTAGCCAAGCGCCGGCGGGGTGTCGAGCAGGATGATGTCATAGTCATCCAGCATCCCCCCCTCCTCCAGCGCATTGGTCAGCGCGTCCCAGAGCGGCCAGCTCAGCATCTGCATCCGCCAGACCGGCACCTGGAACTCGGCCCAGTAGAGGTTGAGCTGCGCGCCAATGAGGTCGATGTTCGGCCAGTGGGTCTTCTGCACGAGGTTTCGCGGCGAAACCTCGAGTGCAGCGCTCAGCGTCTCATCGAATTGGAAAGGTGTCTGCCCGGCGGCCTCGCGGACCTTGTTCTCCTGCTGGAGGTGAAGCGCATAGTCGCGGGCCAGCATTGGGAAAACGGTCTGCCATTCGTCCTCGACCTTGCCGCCCATGATCGAGGTCATCGAGCCCTGGCTGTCGAGGTCGATCACCAGCACCTTGTAGCCGTCGAGCGCGGCGGACATCGCAAGATGCGCGCAGGTCGAGGTCTTGCCGACGCCGCCCTTGAAGTTGGCCACGGCGACCACCTTGGCCGGAAGCCCCTCGGGGCGCCAGGCCCGGTACTCGCGATCCTTGGCACCTTCCTCGGCGAAATGGTCGCGCAGCCGCAGAACCTCCTCGAGCGTGAACCACTTGGACCCGCCTTCGCCCTCGCCCTGCGGCAGGTCGGGGTTCTGGCGCAGCACGCGGCGCAGGTGGGCCGGGTTGACCGGGATCAGGTAGCGGCAGATTTCCCAGGTCGAGAAGCGTCGCAGCCGCTTCGCCCCGTCGGGCGCATAGCCGCGGCGGGCAAGATCGTCGCGACCGCGCATGGCAAAGGATGCGGCCTTTGCGAAACGCGCGGTGTCTATGGGATCGGCGAGCTTTGCCGCGGCCTCGGCCGGGTCGATGTTGAAATAGGGGGGAAGGTCTGCCTTCGGCGGAGTGCCGGGTTTATGTGCCATGTCGCCTCACCATGTTCGCTGTTTGCCGCGATATCCTGAGAACTATGGCACATGCTGGGGGCAAAGTGGAAGCATTCGAGCGCTCATCTCACTCTAATTATGGAAGATATCACACAGACGGTCGGTATGTTTGAGTTTCTTTGAGTCCTTTTAAGAGCTTTAGGTTAATAAAAGTTCAATAAATACCTGGGGATACCCTTGATGCGGCGCCCGCTTGCGGGAGCAAGGGTGCCCGGAAACGGGGGTAAAGGCACCCGTTTCCGGGATCAAGGGGTCCGATTCTCGGGGCGGCCTTGGAAAGACTGAGCGTTAGAGCCTGTTTTCGACGGATTAGGGTCTTTGGGCCACGAATCGGACTCCTCCTGCGCAGGCCGGGGGGTGCGACATCCCGGAAATGGATACCTATCCCTGGGACGAAAGATCCTTGGGTGCCCGTTTACGGGGGGCGTCTTGGCGCGGGTTGAGGTGCCAGCGAGGATCTTGCTTGCGGATACCTTTTGGCGGATCATGGGGATAACCCGGCCGCGGCGACTCGCTTGGACGAGTCGTATGACAAGGCAGGGAACCACGAGGACCGGCAAGTGGGGCGAGGCCCCGGGAAAGCGAGAGCAGAATGGACGATATTCCGCGCGACCGGCTGAGCGGCCCGCTGCGCCGCGGAGCGGTGAAGAAGCACGTTGCGGCGATCCACGTTTCGGGCAAGCTCACGTTGCTGCAGCGCAAGCTGTCGAACGTGCTGCTGCTCAACGCCTACGACACGCTCACCTCGCAGTCTCGGCACCAGATCGACGCGCGCACGCTCAGTCTGATGATCGGCTACAACTCCAACGACATGGAGACACTAAAACAGTCTCTGCGCGGCCTCGCGGAGACTGTTGCGGAATGGGACATGCTCGACGAGAAGGGCCAGCAGGAATGGGGAGTCAGCTCGCTGCTCAGCTACGCCAAGCTGAAGGGCGGTGTCTGCGAATATGCCTACTCTCCGGCGCTCGCCGAGAAGCTGCACGACCCGAAGGTCTTTGCGCTGATCAACCTCAATATACAGCGGCGCTTCACCTCGGGCCATGCGCTGGCGCTCTACGAGAATTGCTACCGTTTCGTGCGCACCGGCTCGACCGGTTGGTGGTCGCTCGACCTCTTCCGGCGCCTGATGGGTGTGGCGGACAGCCCCTATTACGAGGTCTACAAGCAGCTCAACGCCAAGATCATCAAGCCCGCGGTGGCCGAGGTGAACAAGACCTCGAACATCCTCCTTACGCCGGAGACCCGCAAGATGGGGCGCACGGTGACGGAGATCCGCTTCCTGATTTCCGAGAACCCGCAATTGGCGATCCTCGATCTCGACGATGGGGAGGGGCTGCGCAACTCCGAGCTTTACGGTCGGTTGCGCGAGTTGGGAGTCTCGGACCGGCTGGCGCGTCAGTGGCTGGCCGAGCATGGCGAAGAGTATGTCGCCGAGAAGCTGGAGTATGTCGAGGGCCAGGAGGGGGTGAAGAACACCGTCGGCTACCTCACCAAGGCGCTGCGCGAGGATTACGCGAAGGGCGCGCCGGCGAAGGCGCCGGAGGTTTCGCGGCGAAACCCTGCGAAACCGTCAACGCTGCGTGCGCGGCGTTTGGAACGCATTCGGGACCTCGCCGCAAGCCGCAAGCCGACGCAGAGAGACGCCGACAAGCTGCTGTTCATCGGCCGCCTCTCGGGTGCGGCGCGGGATGATTTTGAGCGCCATGGTTGGATGTCGGCGCTGAACGCCGAGGCCATCGCGGCCTTCTGGGAGGAGTTGTCGCCCGGCGCCTTCGACGGGCTCGCCGAGGACGCCGAGAGCGCGTAGCGTTTAGCGCGCGCCGTGGGCGAGACGCGCCGCTGCCGGTTCGCGGCGCAGGGCGAGCATGGAAAGGGCGCCGATCACCGGGCCGGGCAGCAGCATCAGGAATGCCCAGTGCCAGCCGCCGATCGCGCTCGCAAAGATGGGCAAAAGCCAGATCGCCACGACGGTCAGGGCAAAGCCTATGCCGAGTTGCAGGGCGAGGGCGGTGCCGACGAAATGCGGCTCGGAAAGCTCGGTGACCGCGGCGGAGAACTGCGCGCTGTCGCCGACGACGCTGACCCCCCAGATAAGGGCAAGGGCGGCGAGCAGCAGGGTCGGACCCTCGAAGGCGAAGCCGATGAGGGCGGCGCAGGCACCGGAGACGATCATCATTCCGGCGCAGGTCAGGCACCGGCCGATGCGATCCGAGAGCCAGCCGCCGAGCAGGCTGCCGATGACGCCGCTGGCAACCACCACGAAGCTCAGCATCGAGGCGGTGCCGAAGGGGAAGGGTGCAAGGCCGCTTTCCTGCGCCGCGGCGGCGAAGGCGAGAAACCAGGCCCACATGGCGTAGAGCTCCCACATGTGGCCGAAGTAGCCGAGGTTGGCGAGCATCAGCGGGCGGTTTCTGAAGACCGCGAGCGACTGGCGAGGGTCGAAGGCGGCGCGGCCGAAGCCGTAGGGGCCTTCACGCAAGGTGCCCGCGAACAGGATGGCCGAGGCGAGGGCCGCGCCGGAGGTGCCCCAGACCACGGCCTGCCAGTTGATGCCAGTGGTGAGCGCGCGGAACAGGTGCGGCATGGAAGAGCCGAGGGTCAGCGCGCCGATCAGGAAGCCGAGGGCGAGGCCGCGGCCTCGCGAGAACCAGGTGGACATCAGCTTGAGTGCCGGAGGGTAGACGCCGGCCAGCGCGATGCCGGTGAGGAAGCGGGCGAGGATCGCCGTGGTCGGGTCGGAGACCAGCAGCGCGGCATTGGCCAGCGCGGCGATGATCGCTGCGCCGGTCATCAGCCGCTTCATCGGCAGGATGTCGGGCAGGTTGACGAGGCTCGAGCCGAGGGCGCCGACCACGAAGCCGAGCTGCACGGCGTTGGTCAGCCAGGCGGCCTGGGTCGGGCTGAGCTGCCAGTCGCTGACGAGCTCGGGTATGATCGCGGTGGCCGAGAACCAGGTGCAGAGCACTCCGACGACACCGAGGCAGATCAGCGCCAGCATCGACCAGCGGCCCGGGGCAGGAGGGGGGAGGGCGGCGCTCTGGTGGCTCATGCGGGAGGCTTTCGTCTTGAGGGGGTTGCGCCGCAACTCTGCCGGAGCGCCGGGCGCTGCGCAATCGCCCGACGCGGATGCAAAGAGACCCCGGACCTTGGGTCCGGGGTCTCTTTTTCGAAACAGGGGAGAAAGCTCAGCGGCCGGTGCGGTCCAGCACGGTCTTCGCGGTGAGCAGCAGCAGTCGGCTGTCGGTGGCGAAGGACTGCTCGCAGAGGTAGCGCACGTCCATCTCGACTCGCTCGTCGTAGGTGACGTCGTTGCGGCCGGAGACCTGCCACAGCCCGGTGATCCCCGGCTTCATCAGCAGGTAGGCGGTGCGGTGCATGCCGTATTTGGTCATTTCGGCGCGGACGACCGGGCGGGGGCCGACGAAGCTCATCTCGCCGGTCAGCACGTTCCAGATCTGCGGCAGCTCGTCGAGGCTGGTCTCGCGCAGGAAGCGGCCAAGGCGGGTGATGCGCGGGTCATTCGTCAGCTTGTGATCGCGTTCCCATTCGGCGCGGGCAGCGGGGTTGCTGGCGAGATATTGCTGCAGCTTCTGCTCGGCGTTGGGCACCATGGTGCGGATCTTCCAGCAGCGGAAGACCCGGCCGTTCTTGCCGATCCGGCGGTGGCCGAAGAAACCCGGCCCGCCTTCGAGGCGCACCATCAGCCACAGGACGGCAATCACCGGCACCAGAAGCGGCAGAAGCGCGAGGGCGAGAAGCGTGTCGAAAATCGGCTTGGCGAATTGGCGGTAGATGCCTTGCGCCTTTTTGCGGTAGAGCCGGCGCTGCTCGCCGAGAAACCCTGCGTCCGCGGAATAAAATGCTGCATCAAACACTGTCAAACCCCAAGAACTCTTAACTCTTACGCGATACAGTCCGGCCTCTTTGGCCACCTGAACGACGACAAAATGCGCTCTGGGCCACCCTTGGTGGCCGCGACCGCGTCTCACGACACGAATTGGTCATAATCGGCTTGTTGATCCAGCTTTAATCACGAGTCAACCCAGAGAGTAAAGGTATATCCAAATGAACATCAATTCCGAGAAATTACGTCAGCGGATGTCCGCTTTTTAAACGACTTCGTTAAGGAAAGATTAACAGAACTCTACTGCAAAGGATCTGCGAAATGGCTCCGGAAATCCCGAGGCAGGCGCGCCGAAATGGCTTTGCCACCGAGCCAGAGAGGAACGGGGCAGGGGGCAACCATCAAAACGGGCCGCCCGGTCGGAGCGTCGCGGCGCTTGGCGCGCCGAGGCCTGCCTTCAGGGCGCTTCCACGACGATGTCCGCGTCTGAGAGGGCGCCGTGCAGCCGGGCGAAGGTTTCCGACGCGTCCATGGCCTCGCGCTTGCCCTGGCTGAGCAGGCGGTCGAGCGGCTCGGCGAGATCGATGGCGGAATCCACCTCGGGGTCGCTGCCGCGCCGATAGGCGCCGATGCGGATCAGCTCCTCCATGTCGGCATAGCGGGCGGCGGCGCGGCGGGCGGCCTTGTAGATCGCATACTCGTCCGGGTGGTGGCAGTCGGGCAGCATCCGCGAGATCGAGCGCAAGAGGTTCACCGCCGGGAAACGGCCCTGTTCGGCGATCTTGCGGTCGAGGACGATGTGCCCGTCCATGATGCCGCGCACCGCGTCGGCGATCGGGTCTTCCATGTCGCCGCCATCGACCAGCACGGTGTAAAGCGCGGTGATGTCGCCGCCGCTGCCAGAGCCGGGACCGGCGCGTTCCATCATGCGTGGCAGCTCGGCAAAGGTGGTGGGCGGGTAGCCCTTGGCGGTGGGCGGCTCGCCCCCGGCGAGGCCGATTTCGCGCTGCGCCATGGCAAAGCGGGTGACGCTGTCGAGCAGCAGCAGGACCTGCTTGCCCTGATCGCGGAAATGCTCGGCCACGGCGGTGGCGGTCCAGGCGGCCTGGCGGCGCATCAGCGGCGGTTCGTCGCCGGTGGAAACGACGACCACCGAGCGCGCCAAGCCTTCCTCGCCGAGATCTTCCTGCAGGAAGTCCTGCACCTCGCGGCCGCGCTCGCCGACGAGGCCGACAACGATCACATCGGCCTGGGCGCCGCGCGCCAGCATCGCCATCATGGTGGACTTGCCGACGCCGGAGCCGGCAAAGACCCCCATGCGCTGGCCCCGGCAGAGCGGGGTGAAGACGTCCATCACCTTGACCTTGGTGTTGAGACGCTGGCCCACCCGGCGGCGCTCGAAAGCGGGCGGGGGCGCGGCGCGAATCCTGCGGGGGGTATCGCCCTCGGGCAGGCGGCCCTTGCCGTCGAGCGGCTGGCCGAGCGCGTTCACCACCCTTCCGATCCAGGCGTCATCGGGGCGGATCTCGTTGGCGCTGTGGCTGACCTGTACCGGATCGCCGGTGCGCACCCCGTCCCAGCTGCCGAAAGGCAGGAGCCGGGTGCCCTGCTCGTCGATGCCCACAACTTCCGCCAGCACCGGTCCCTCGCGGCCCTGGACAAGACAATGCGCGCCGATCCCAACCGCGCGCTGGAGGCCCGACACCGTCAGGACCAGGCCGAGCGCGGATTTCACCTCGCCGGTAATACTTGACCTTTCAAGGGTCCGGGTAAGGCTTGAAAGCTCCGAAAACGCGGTGTGCATGGTCACTATCCATTGATGTGTCCGTTTTATTCATGCTATCCTTGTTTGAGCCGAAAGGAAACTCTTCATGAAACTTGATGGTATGTCCTTTTTCCAGTTGGCCTCCGAGCGCATGACGTGGCTCGGAGCGCGGCAGAGTGTGATTTCCGAGAACATCGCCAACGCGGATACGCCGAATTACAAGGCCCGCGAGGTGAACGATTTTGCGCAGGCGCTCGAGGGGCAGCGCGCGATGAGCGGCCTCGAGGTGACCAATGCGCAGCACATCCAGAGCGGCCACAGCACGCCCGACGGCGTGCGAATCGAACGCGACGAGACTGCTTGGGAAGCGAGCCTCGACGGCAACACCGTGTCGGTCGAGCAGCAGACCATCAAGGCCGCGGAGGTGGCGGGCAGCTACCGGCTGGCGGCCGAGCTGTATCGCAAGGGCCACAACCTGCTGACCGTCGCGGTCACCGGCATTCGTTGAGAGGGGACACCATGGATCCGCTGAAATCCGTATTGAACGTCGCCGCCAGCGGCATGCGTGCCCAGGGCGAGCGCCTGAAGGTTGTCTCCGAGAACGTCGCCAACGCCAGTTCCACCGGCAACACCGAGGGCGGCGATCCCTATCGCCGCAAGGTGATCTCCTTCGAGGAGCTGGTGGACCGGGAAACCGGGGCCTCCATGGTGGGGGTGTCGGACGTGACCCGCGACTCCGCTGATTTCGAACTTCGCTTCGACCCCGCGCATCCGGCCGCCGACCAGGACGGCTTCGTGAAGGTGTCGAACGTGAAGACGATCCTCGAGCTGGCCAACATGCGCGAGGCCTCGCGCAGCTACCAGGCCAACCTGAACATGTTCGAGACCGGGCGCACCATGCGCACGCAGCTTCTCGACCTGCTGAAATAGGACTTTGACGTATGGCGGGACCTTCCTCGCTCCTTTCGCTGAACTCGGCCAGCGGCGCCTACCGCGCGTCGCGCGATATGGTCGCCGAGAAGATGCCGGCGATCGCGCCGGACCAGGCCGAGCGACCCAGCTTTGCCGAGATGATCTCGAAGGCCGGCGCCGACACCGTGCAGACCATCCGCGAGGCCGAGGCGGTCGCGCAGAACGGCATGCGCGGCGACATCGACACGCAGCAGGTCGTGCTGGCCACGCTGGAGCTCGAAACCACGGTGAACACCGCCGTTGCGGTGCGCGACAAGCTGGTCGAGGCCTACCAGGAAATCATGCGCATGCCGGTCTGATCCGGCGAATGGGGGCGCGGTGACCGAAGCCGATACGCATACGATCCTGTCGGATGCCTTTCTGACCGTGCTCTACGCGTCCGGTCCGATCATGGGCATCGCGCTGGTGGTCGGGCTCATCGTCGCCTTCTTCCAGGCGCTGACGCAGATCCAGGAGATGACGCTGACCTTCGTGCCGAAGATCGTGGCGATCTTCCTCGGGCTGCTGGCGTTCCTTCCGTTCATGTACGCTATGGTCAAGAAGCTGTCGGACACCGCGTTTGACCTGATCATCAGCGGGGGCTTCTGATGCGGGCGCTGGCGGGGATGCTGGTCGCGCTGCTGCTGCTGGTGACGGGGCAGGGGGCGCGGGCCGACTGGAGCGATTTCTATCGGCCGACCGCGCGGACGGCTCTGCCTGCTCCGGCGCTGCCCGCGCAGGCTGCGCCCTCGGGGCTCTGCATCCGCGAGATCCTGCGCGCGCAGCTGCGGCACCAGATCCCCGGCAACCTCTTGCTGGGAATTGGGCTGCAGGAATCGGGCATGATGCACGAGGGCGAGCTGACCATCTGGCCATGGACCGCCAATGCCGAAGGTGACGGGCGCTATTTCACCAGCCCCGAGACCGCCGCCAGCTGGGTGCGGGCGCGGCAGGCCGATGGGGTGGCCTCGGTGGACGTCGGCTGCATGCAGGTGAACCTGCGTTGGCATCCCGACGCCTTTGTCTCGCTCGAGCATGGGTTCGATCCGGCGCGCAACGTCGATTACGCCGCGCGGCTGCTGGTGTCTCTTTATGAGCAGACCGGCGACTGGGTCGAGGCGGCGGGGCGCTACCATTCGGCCACGCCGGAGCACCGGCAGGCCTATCTCGGGCGGCTGAAGCAGAACGTCGGCATCGCCAATGACCGGCTCGACATCTTCCGCGCGCTGGCGGCAAGGGAGGGGGGCGGCGCCCCGCCGCCGGTCGCCATGGCCGCCGCCGAGCCGCTGCCCGAGGGGCACTTCTGGACCTCCTGGCTGACCACGCGCAGCGGCGCCGCCGACGAGGGGGCGCGCAGTCTTTACGGGCGCGAGGTGATGCAACCCGTGCTGCCCGCCTTCCGAAAGATGTTCTGATGGCCCTGACCGATCCCTTCACCGCCTCGCGCAAGCGCCCCAGCCTGAAGGCCCGGGGGCTGGCGAACCGCGACGTCGCCTTCGCGATCGGCGTGACACTGATGCTCGGCGTGCTCTTCGTGCCGCTGCCGCCGGTGATCCTCGACCTCGGGCTGGCCGTGTCGCTTTCGGTCTCGGTGCTGATCCTGATGGTGGCGCTCTGGATCCCGAAGCCGCTGGAGTTCAACTCCTTCCCGTCGCTCTTGCTGATGGTCACCATGTTGCGGCTGTCGCTCAACGTCGCCTCGACCCGGCTGATCCTGTCCGAGGGGCACACCGGCCCCAGCGCCGCGGGTGGGGTGATCGAGGGCTTCTCGCGCTTCATCGTCGGCGGCAATTTCATCATCGGCATCGTGATCTTTGCCATCCTCGTGGTGATCAACTTCGTGGTGATCACCAAGGGCTCGACCCGCATCGCCGAGGTTTCGGCCCGCTTCTCGCTGGATTCGATGCCCGGCAAGCAGATGGCCATCGATGCCGATCTCGGCGCCGGGCTGATCGACGAGGAGCAGGCGCGCTCGCGCCGCAAGGAACTGGAGGACGAGAGCGGCTTCTTCGGGGCGATGGACGGCGCAAGCAAATTCGTGCGCGGCGACGCGGTGGCCGGAATCATCATCACGCTGATCAATGTCATCGGCGGCATCCTCATCGGCGTCGCGCAGCATGGGCTGTCGCTGTCCGAGGCGGCGAACTTCTACACCGTGCTGACGATCGGCGACGGGCTGGTGTCGCAGATCCCGGCGCTGGTGGTGTCGCTGGCGGCGGGTCTCATCGTCACCAAGGGCGGCACCGAGGGCGCGGCCAACGAGGCGGTTCTCGGCCAGCTGTCGAAATTCCCCAAGGCGCTGTTCATGGCGGCGGCGCTGCTCTTTGCCATCGGGCTGCTGCCGGGGTTTCCGGCGCTGGTCTTCGCGGTGCTCGCGGGGCTGATGATCTTTCTCGGCATCACAGTGCAGCGCGGCGCCGAGGAAGCCACCCGCAGCGCCGCGCGCGAAGAGGCGCAGCGGCAGAAGGCCGAGGCGGCGCCGGCCGAGGACAGCATCAAGGAGACGCTGAAGCTCGACACGCTCCGGCTCGATCTGGGACAGGCGCTGGTGCCGCTGATCTCGAGCCCCGACGCGGCGCTGGCGGGCAAGATCAAGAGCCTGCGCGGGCTGTTTGCGCGCGAGTTCGGTTTCGTGCTCCCGACGGTCCGGATCAAGGACGAGCCGATGCTGCCCTCGCAGAGCTATGCGCTCATGGTGCAGGGGGTCGAGGTGGCGCGCGGCGACGTGCGTCCGACCGGCATGATGGTGGTCAACCCCGGCGACTGCGGGCTGAAGGGCGAGCGCGGCAAGGATCCGACCTTTGGGCTCGATGCGCTCTGGGTCGATCCCGAGACCGCCAAGATCGCCGAGGGCATGGGGCTGACCGTGGTCGACCCGGAGAGCGTGATCATCACCCATCTGACCGAGGTGGTGAAGGAACACTTGCCCGAGCTGATGACCTATGGCGCGACGCAGGAGCTGATCGAGGGGCTCGATCGCGAGTACCAGAAGCTCGCCAAGGACATTCCCGGCAATGCGCCAATGGTGCTGATCCAGCAGGTGCTGCAGGGGCTGCTGGCCGAGCGGGTCTCGGTGCGAAACCTGCCGCTGATCGTCGAGGCCATCGCCGAGGCCAAGCGCAGCACGTCGAACGTCACGCAGATCACCGAGCAGGTGCGCCGGCGCCTCGCCAACCAGATCTGCAAGTCGATGATGGACGGCGCGGGCTTCATTCCGGTGATCACCATGGGGCCGGCCTGGGAGAAGGAGTTCCTCGAGGCGCTGCGGGTCAGCGGCGAGGAGCGCAACTTCGTCATGTCGCCGCAGCGGGTGCAGGATTTCGTGCTGCAGACCCGGCGCGAGATCCAGCAGTTCGCCGAACGCGACGAATGGCCGGCGCTGCTGGTCAGCCCCGAGGTGCGCAGCTTCGTGCGCTCGATGCTGGAACGGGTGAGCCCGATGACCACCGTGCTGTCGCACAACGAGATCCACCGCAAGGCGGCGCTGCGCACCGTCGCCACCATCGGCAAGTAGATGAACGTCTCGGCGCTGATCACCACCGAGTTCCTTGGGGTGGCGCTGGTCTTTGCCCGGATCGGCGGCATCCTGATGTTCATGCCCGGCCTCGGCGAGGCGCTGTTTCCGGTGCGTCACCGGCTGGCCATGGCGCTCGTCCTGTCGCTGGCGCTCTACCCGCTGGCGCCGCTGGGGCCGGTGGATTTCGATGATATCGCCGCCTTCATCGGCATTCTTGCCATCGAGCTGACGCTGGGGGTCTGGATCGGTGTCAGCGCGCGGATCCTCCTGTCGGGTTTGCAATTCGCCGGCTACCAGATCGGCACGATCTCGGGGCTTGCCAATGCCTTCTCGCCCAGTCTCGGCTCCTTCGAGGGGGCCGATCTAATTTCCACCGCGCTGATGATGGCGGCGGTGGCGGTGATCTTTGCCACCGACCTGCACCACCTGATCATCGGCGCCATGGTGATGAGCTACGATGTCTTCCCGCCGGGGCGGATCCTGACCGGGGATCTGGCGCAGCAGATCGTCCGGGCGGTGAGCGCGAGCTTCTACATGGGGCTGTCGATCGCCGCGCCCTTCTTCGTCATGGGGTTGCTGCTCAACCTCGCCATGGGCCTGACCGCGCGGATGATGCCGACGCTGCCGGTGTTTTTCGTCGCCGGGCCGGTTCTGATCTTCTCGGGGCTTCTGGTCCTGGTCATGGCCGCGCCGATGATGCTGCGCGAATTCGCCGAGCGCTTTGCCGAGTGGCTCGGCCTCTTGGTGTTCTGAGGCGGGGGACGTCCGGGCATGGCCGAGGGTGAAGACAAGGACAACAAGACCGAGGAGCCGACAGAGCGAAAACTCCGAAAGGCCCGCGAGAAGGGCGATGTGCCGAGCTCCAAGGAGGTCGGCAATGTCACCGCGGTGCTGTCGCTCTTTGCCATCACCGCGTTTGTCATGCCCGGCGTCTCGGCAATGTTTGCCGGGGTTCTGCGCGGGGTCTTCGAGACCGCCGGGCAGGTGAGCATCGGCGAGGACGTGCAGGGCATGCGCGATATCGGCGGGGTGAGCTGGGGCATGCTGCGCGGGGTCGGGCTCTTGCTGGCACCGCTGCTGGCGCTGATGGTGCTGGGGGCGGTCGCCGGCGCGCTGCTGCAGGGCGACATCGTGGTGGCTGTCGAGCGGATCCGGCCGAAACTGTCGAAGATCTCGCCCATGTCGGGGTTCAAGAAGATCTACTCGCTCGGCGCCATGGTGGAGTTCGGCAAGAGTATGTTGAAGGTGCTGGTGGTCGGCGGGATCGGGCTCTGGATCACCTATCAGGGGGTGCGCGAGCTTTGGCAGGTGCAGGGGATCTTGCCCGAGATGGTGACGGAGTTCGCCCGGCACGCGGCCTCGCGCATGCTGATGGTCGTGCTGTCGATCCTCTTGGTGATCGCCGTGGCGGACGTGCTGTGGAAGCGCTTCGAGCATCGGCGCAAGCAGCGCATGTCGATGCAGGAGATCAAGGACGAGCACAAGGACACCGAGGGCGATCCGCACATCCGCGCAAAGCGCATGCAGCTGCGCCGCGAGCGGGCGCGCCAGCGCATCGCGCAGGCGGTGCCGCGGGCGACGGTGGTGCTGACCAACCCGACGCATTTTGCCGTGGCATTGAAATACGAGAGCGGCGTCGACATGGCGCCGGTCTGCGTCGCCAAGGGGGCCGACCTGCTCGCGGCGCGGATCCGCGAGCTCGCGCGCGAGTCCGAGGTACCGATCATCGAGAACAAGCCGCTGGCGCGGGCGCTGCACGGTGTGGCCGAGATCGACAAGCAGATCCCCATCGAACACTGGGAGGCCGTGGCCGCGATCATCGGCTACGTCATGGACATGCAGCGCAACATCAAGCGTCCGTTGCCGGAAGGGTCGAGCTTGCGGGAGGAGGACTGAACGGCCCGGTCCCGCACGAGGGGCCACGGGGACGGTGCACCGGCGCGCGCCCGCGCATGGGGCCTGCGCGGCGTGGAAATGGACGGAAATCCACGCTAGGGCAGGGGGGCGCGGTGCGGCGATCCGGTGCGGCACCGCGACTGTAGACCTTTGTATGCAGAACGGCTAAAGGGGGCGAAACCCCCAGGAAAGGCATCGCATCATGGCTGAGAACAACACTCCTGACATCGTTTACACCAAGGTCGACGAAGCGCCCGAGCTGGCCTCGGCCTCGCTGCTTCCGATCATCCGCAGCTTTGCCGCTGCCGCCGGTGTGTCGGTCGGCACCAAGGACATCTCGCTCGCGGGCCGCATCCTCGCGACCTTTCCCGAGGCACTGACCGAGGCGCAGCGCCAGTCGGACGACCTGGCCTGGCTTGGCGAGTGGGTCAAGACGCCCGAGGCCAACGTCATCAAGCTGCCCAACATCTCGGCCTCGGTGCCGCAGCTGGTGGCCGCGATCAAGGAACTGCAGGGTCAGGGCTACGCGCTGCCAGACTACCCCTATGAGGCCTCGAGCGACGAGGAAAAGGCGATCCAGGCCAAGTACGACGGGATCAAGGGCTCGGCCGTGAACCCGGTGCTGCGCGAGGGCAACTCTGACCGCCGCGCCGCCGCCGCCGTGAAGAAATTCGCGCAGTCGAACCCGCATCGCATGGGCGAGTGGACCAAGGACAGCAAGACCCGCGTCGCCGCGATGGACGGCGGCGACTTCTTCTCGAACGAGGTCTCGGCGACGCTCGACAAGGCTGCGACCGCGAAGATCGTGCTGGAGACTGCCTCGGGCGAGACCGTGCTGAAAGAGGGCGTCTCCTATCCGGCGGGCACCGTGGTCGATGCCACCTACATGAGCGCGGCGAAGCTCGACGCCTTCCTGGAAGACGAGATCGCCAAGACCAAGGACGAGGGCACGCTCTTCTCGCTGCACATGAAGGCCACGATGATGAAGGTCTCGGACCCGATCATCTTCGGCCACGCGGTGAAGGCCTGGCTGAAGCCGGTGTTCGACAAGTACGGCGACGAGCTGAAGGCGCTTGGCGTGAACCCGAACTCGGGCCTTGGCGACCTGCTGGAGCGGGTGAAGGACAACGCCGATATCGTGGCCGCAATCGAGGAAGTGACCGCGTCGCGTCCGCCGATGTACATGGTGAACTCGGACAAGGGCATCACCAACCTGCACGTGCCGTCGGATGTGATCATCGACGCCTCGATGCCCGCGCTGATCCGCGCCGGCGGCAAGGGCTGGGGCCCGGACGGCAAGGAAGCCGACACCAACTGCGTGATCCCCGACAACTCCTATGCGCCGGTCTATGACGCGGCGATCGAGTTCTTCAAGGCGAACGGCAAGCTGAACCCGGCCACCGCCGGCACCGTGCAGAACCTCGGCCTGATGGCGCAGAAGGCGGAAGAATACGGCTCGCACCCGACCACCTTCGAGATGCCCGAGGCAGGCATCGTCAAGATGATCCTCGACGACGGCACCGTTCTGCACTCGCACGAGGTGCAGGCGGGCGACATCTGGCGCTCGGCCTCGGCCCGCAAGGCGCCGATCGAAGATTGGGTGAACCTCGCCATCGAGCGTCAGAAGGCCACCGGCTACCGCGCGATCTTCTGGCTCGATGCGAACCGCGCGCATGATGCCGAGCTGATCGCTTACGTGAAGCCGATCCTCGAGGCGAAGGGCGTGTCGGACAAGTTCGAGATCATGGCCCCGCGCGAAGCCACCATCGCCTCGCTCGAGACCATCACCAAGGGCGAGAACACCATCGCGATCACCGGCAACGTGCTGCGCGATTACCTGACCGACCTCTTCCCGATCCTCGAGCTGGCCACCTCGGCCAAGATGCTCTCGATCGTGAAGCTGATGAACGGCGGCGGCCTCTTCGAGACCGGTGCCGGCGGGTCGGCTCCGAAGCACGTGCAGCAGTTGATGGAAGAAAACCACCTGCGCTGGGATTCGCTGGGCGAGTTCTGCGCCCTCGGCGAGAGCTTCAAGTTCCTTGCCGACCAGAAGGACAACGCCAAGGCGCGGGTGCTGGGCGATGCGGTGGAGACCGCGACGCAGGGCATTCTCGACCACGACCGTTCGCCCTCGCGCAAGGTGGGTGAGCCCGACAACCGCGACAGCCACTACTGGTTCGCGCGCTACTGGGCCGAAGCGCTGGCGGCGCAATCGGACGACGCCGAGCTGGCGGCGCATTTCGCGCCCATCGCCAAGGCGCTGGCCGAGGGCGAGGCTGCGATCGTGGCAGAGCTGGCGGCGGTGCAGGGCAAGCCCGCGGATCTCGGGGGCTACTACCACGGTGACGCGGAGAAGACCGCTGCCGTGATGCGCCCCTCGGCAACGCTGAACGGCATCCTCGGCTGAAACCGACACCGCTGACGAGATGGGCACCCCCCGGCTGAAAGGCCGGGGGTGTTTGCGTTCGGGGCAGTGCTTCGCGGGTTCCGTGGGACCTTTCCGCCTTTTGTCCACAAGCCGACAGTGTGGCGCCGGGGCGTTCTGCGACAACATACCGCAGAGTGTAGGTGCACAAAGATTACCTACTGCATGTGGTGGCTCCCCGCGAGAGGTTCAATAAATTCAGAATATTAACAGTATGTTAGATATTTGGAGCGCTAAAAAATCAGCGCGTCTGCAAGTGATTCTGCCTTGCCTTCCCGGGGGCGTGGTACCCCCGACCGAGTCGTTCGCGCAGAGGTTGAAACTGAACTGTGAACAGATTGTGGAAAAAATTCGTCCTTGCAGGGGCTTGCATGAAACATGCGCCGCGGGCCCAAAAATCTGCTCGCGACCGGCGAAATCGCGCTACTGTAAATCTGCCTGGTGGTGCTGCTATGACTGAGCAAATCGGAGTTTTCTCTCCTGATGGCAGCTTCATGCCCATATTGGCAGGGCGGCGAGTTTCGTTCAGGTGAAGGGGGGAGGCCATTTGGCCTAAGTATCCTTAGTCTTTTGATAATTATGAGCGGCACCCGGGGTAATCTCCGGGTGCCTATTTTTTTCCGACACCGCGGGTCGCCGCAGCGGTTGATCACCGCGGGGGGTGGATATACATTCATGCAACGTATATCATAAGGTCAGGAGGCAGTGATGCAGATCTCGAAATGGGGGAACTCCCTGGCGGTCCGCCTGCCTGCCGAACTCGTGCGCGAACTGGGGCTGAAAGAGGGCGACCGGATCGAGCTGCATCCCGACGACCGGGGGCTCGCGGTGAGCCGCGCCGCGCGGCCCGAGGAGATCCTCGCCGGTCTGCGCCGTTTCCGGGGGCGGCTGCCCGATGGGCCGCTGCCCCGCGACGAGGCCAACGCGCGCTGATCCCGGGGCTGATCCATGGCGGGGGCCTTTCTCGACACCAACGTGATCCTCTACCTTCTGGGCGAGGCGCCGAAGGCGGATCGCGCCGAGGCGCTGCTGCAGCAGGGAGGGGTGATCAGCGTGCAGGTGCTGAACGAGGCTTTGGTGAACTGCCTGCGCAAGGCGAAGCTGAGCGCAGAGGAGGCGGGCGCGTTTCTTGCCGGCGTCCGGGCGCTCTGCGAGGTGGTGCCGCTGACCGAGCGGACCCATGACATCGGCCGGGCGCTCGGGATGCGCTACGGGTTTTCGGTCTACGACTCGATGATCGTCGGCGCGGCGCTGGAAGCAGGCTGCGACACGCTCTGGTCCGAGGACATGCACCACGGGCTGCTGGTCGAGGGGCGCCTGCGCATCCTCAACCCGTTCAGGGGCTGAGCGGCGCGCGCACCGAGCCGCGCTCGACCAGCCGCACCGGCACCTCGTAGAGCATGGGCGCGGCCTCGGCGGGCAGGGCGATGGCCTCCATCGTGGCGCGGGTGAGATCCTCGAGCGACTGGTTGACCGTGGTCAGCGCATGCGAGGACCAGCCCGAGATTGGCGCGTCGTCGAAGCCGATCACCGACAGATCCTCGGGTACCCGCAGGCCGAGCTCGAAGCGGGCGGTGTTGAGCACCCCGAGCGCAATCTCGTCGGTGACGCCGAAGATGCCGTCGATGCCGGTCCCTTGCAGCAGCACGCGGGCCGCTTCGGCCCCGGTCTCGTAGCTGTTCGGCCCGTCGACCCAGCAGGTCACCGGGATGCCGCGCAGGGCCATTTCCGAGCAGAAGGCCTCGGCCCGGTCGGTCTTGGCCGAGGTGCGCGAGCCCGAGATCACCACCGCCACGTTGCGGCAGCCGGCCCGGGCCAGCCGCTCGGCCGCCAGCCGCCCGCCGCGGGCGCTGTCCGCGAGGATGAGATCGGCCCGCGCGCCTTTTGGCGGGCGCGGGCGGTTGATCAGCACCATGCGCGCGCCGTTCTGCGCGCAGAGCCGGATCAGCGCATCGGGCGCGGCCCCGGAGAGCAGCACGACGGTGCGCACCCGGTAGTCGAGCAGGCGTTTGAGATCCTCGGCCACGCCACCGGCGCCGTTCATCAGCAGGCATTGCAGGCGGCGGGCGTGCAGTGCCTTCGAGAGGGCATCGAGCTGGGCAGAGATATAGGGGTTGGAGAAGTTGCCGCCGACCACGCCGACGAGGTCCGAGCGCTCCTGGTGCAAGGTGCGGGCGAGGCGGTTGACCCGGTAGCCGAGCTCTTCGGCGGCCTCGAGGATGCGGGCGCGGGCCTGCTCTGACACCTGCGCGCCGGGCGTGAAGGCGCGCGACACTGCCGAGCGCGAGACCCCGGCCAGCCGTGCCACATCGGCGGCCGAGACGAAGCGGCTCCGGTGCGGTCCGAGCGGCGGGCGGGGCGGTGTCATCGGGCGCAGAGGCCCCGGTCAAGCACCTCTTGCGCAAGCGCGAGCATCGGTGGCAGCGGGTAGCTTTTCCCGAGCCCGCGCAGCGCGCGAAGGTGCGCGAGGGCAGCGTCGAAGCTCGGATAGGTGCCGGGCCGCCGCAGGTGCAGCCAGAGCGCCAGCACGGTGACCGAACGCGAGCGCCCGCCGCGGCAATGCACCAGCAGCCCGCCCCTGGTGTGGGCGGGGTAGTGCGGTTTGCCCATGGTGTAGACCGCGGCGAGCCCGTCGATCAGCGTGACCGCCGCGGCCAGCGTCTCGGCGGCATTGCCCGGCCCGTCGAGCAGGCCGATCTGGTAGCGCCGCAGATGGGTGCCGTCGGGGCGGAGGAGAGGGCCGGGGAAGATGTTCATCGCGAGGTTGAGGCTGGCGCCGATGCCAGCTTGCTGCAGGGCGTCGCCATCCTCTGCCGCCGGCAGGTTGCCGAGCCACAGCCCGTCGAGGCCGGGGCCGATTTCGCCTGCGGCCCGCCAGAGCAGCGGTTTTTGGTCCTCGGCGGCCTCGGCTGCGGGGACGGTGTCGGGCAGGTGGTGACGGATCATGGGTCAGACCTCGAGGCTGGGGCACTGCCGCAGGCGCGGGCCAAGCGCAGCGGTCAGGCGGGGGGCGGCGCGCAGATCGACGAAGGCCGGCAGCACCCGTTCGGCCCGGGTGGTCTCGGCCATGGCGAGGATGTCCGAGAGTCGCGGGTGCACGTTCCAGCCCATCCAGCGGGCGTGACCCTCGGCGAGCATCGCATGCGCGGGGCTGCTGCGCGGCACATGGCCTGAAAAGATGAAGCGGAAGCCGGGGCGCTCCCGGAGCGCGGCGCAGAGTCCATGCTCGGCGTTCGGCCCGTCGGCGACGATGACCTGCGCCGGGGTGGCGGTCTCGGGCGTGGCGACGGGCGGAGGGGTGCCGGTGAGCCGTTCGGTCTCATCGGCGATTTGAGGGCAGGCGTGGACGGTCAGCCCGGCGGCCCCGAGCGCCGCCACCATGTCCGGGCCGCGCCCGTCCGCCGGGCAGGGCAACACCGCGCCGCCGCGCGCTGCTTCGGTCAGGGCGGCGATCTGATCGGCGAGCGCGTCCTCGCGATCGCCGTAGGAGGCGTCGGCCAGCACCGTGGCGCTGCGCGGGAAGGGATCGCAGCGCAGCAGCGGGGCCTCGGTGCTGAAGTCGCCTGTGTAGAGAAAGCCGCCGCGCAGGGTTGGAAAGCGCATCCAGATGCCGCCGGGCGCATGGCCGGAGCGGCCGGTGTCGAGGCGGACGCCCAGAATCTCGGCACAGCCACGGTCGGGCAGCTTTGCGAGGCGCGGTGGGCGCAGGTTGGAGGGGAGCTGGCGTTGGGTCTCTTGGGTGGCGTAGACCGGCGGGTTGCCGATCTCGGCCAGCCGGTCGAGCGCGCCGACGTGATCGACATGGGCGTGGCTCAGCAGCACCGCGTCGACACGCCCGGCCTGCGAGAGATCCGGCCGCTCGCCCGCCTCGAGCCCGCCGCCCATGTCGAGCAGCAGCCTGCGACCCTCGATCTCGAGCAGGAAGAGCGCGGCGCTTTTGCGGCCGAGGCCGCTAAGGGCGGTCAGTCGCGCCATGGCAGCACCCCCTCGGGCAGGCGGCGGCCGACGAGCAGCGACAGCCCCATGAGCGCCAGCACCATGAGCACCATCAGGCATCCGACCGCGGCGGCGAGGGTCGAGGAGCCCGCCTCTTCGAGGAAGATGATCATCGGGCCGATGGTGGTGGCCCGCGAGCTGACCAGCAGCACCGAAACCTGGATCTCGTTCACCGCCGTCATGAAGACGAGGATCGCCGCCGCCATGGCCGAGGGGGCGAGCGCGGGCAGCACGATGTCGCGCAGCCGGGCGAAGACCCCGGCGCCGGCGAGCTGCGCGGCCTCGTCCAGCGCCCGGTCGATCTGGGCGTAGCCGCCGAGGACGGGGCGCAGCGCGAGGGCGAGGAAGTTGGACAGGTAGGCGGCGAGGATCACCCAGACCGTGCCGTAGAGCCCGGTGCCGACAAAGGGCAGGGGGCGCAGGAAGAAGAGGATCATCGCCACGCCGATGATGATGCCGGGCAGCGCATAGGCCAGCTCTGACGCGAGGCGCAGCAGCCGCGCCACCCAGCCGCGCCGCCAGCTCAGCACGTAGCCAAGGGCGACCGCCGCCGGGATCAATACCGCCACGGTCAGCAGCGTCAGCCAGAGCGAGGTGAGAAAGGCGCTTCGGATGCCCTCGTGGTGGAAGAGGGCGTTGGCGAAGTTCTCGAAGGTGAGCGTGTCCGGCGTCAGGGGCTGGCCGTAGCCGCGCACCAGTGCGGTGCCGAGAAGGGCGGAGAGCGGCAGGACGAGGCAGAGCGCGAGGTAGAGCCAGGCCACGCCGCTGACCGGCAGGCGCCAGGCTCCGAGCGCCATGCGGGGCGGGCGCTGCGCGGCATCGACGCGCTGGTCACCGCGGCGTCCGAGCCAGGCGGTGAGGGTCATGCCGAGCACGGTCAGCAGGGCCAGCAGCAGCGCCAGCAGCGCCATGTCGTTCAGCGCCGAGGGGCCATAGGCGTTGAGGCGCTGGTAAATGAGGGTGATCAGCGTCGGCACGCGGGCGGGGATGCCGAGCATCGCCTGGATGCCGAAGTTGCCGATCGACGAGACGAAGGCCAGCGCGGCCCCGGCGAAGACGCCGCCGCGGATCAGCGGCAGGATGATGTCGCGCGTCACCTGTCCCGCGCCGGCGCCGTTCGCATGGGCGGCCTCGACCAGCGAGGCGGGGAGGCGCTGCAGCGAGGCGCGGACCGACAGGAACACGAGGGGCGCATTGTAGAGCCCGAGCAGGAAGATGATGCCGCCCATGGAATAGAGCGGGTGGCGGGTGCCGGGAGGCAGCGCGAGGCCGAGCGGGCCGAGGATCGGGCTTGCCGGAGAGAAGGCCTGAACCCAGGCCAGCGCGGTGACCTGCGGCGGGATCATCAGCGGCAGCACGAAGCCGAAGACCCAGAGCGTGCGGCGGCGCATATCCGTGAGCGAGGTCAGCAGCGCGGCCATCGTGCCGACCGCCGTGGCCAGCAGCGTTGCGGCGCAGGCGATCCAGAGGGTGTTGAGCGTGGCCTCCAGCACCCGGCGGCCCCCGAGGATCGCGGCGATGCGCTCGACGTCGAAGGTGCCCTGGGGGAAGAGCGCGGCATAGAGGAGCCGGGCGAGCGGCGCGATGGAGAGCAGCCCCACGAAAAGGATCAGCACCAGAGTCAGCGCGCGTTCGCCGCCGAGGTGCCCGAGCAGCCGGCGCGCCCGAGAGGGGCGCGCCGCTTGGTCTTGGACGAGGCTCACGCGATCAGAGCCCGAAGAGCTCGGCGAACTGCGCGCGCACGGCTTCGTTGGTCTCGAGCGCGGCATCGACGTTGTAGCCGAGCAGGGTCATGTCCTCGAGCTTGGGAAAGCCCTCGGGGCCCTCGACGCCGGGCAGGATCGGCAGCGAGCCCTGCTCGGCGACCAGCTCCTGGCCTTCCTTGCTGAGCAGGAAGTCGATGAAGAGCTTGGCCTCTTCCGGGTGCTCGGTGCCGGCCATGATCGCGGCGGGCTCGGTGATGAAGCTCACGCCATCCTCGGGGACGATGAAGTCGACCGGCGAGCCGTCGGCCTTGGCGCGCAGGGCGTTGGCATCGACGATGATCGCGTATTTCGCCATGCCTGAGGCGACGGCTTTGGTCGCCGGGCCGTTGCCGCCCTCGGGGACGATGTCGAGCTCGTTGAGCCCCTCGTAGAACGCCCAGCCGATGCCCTCGGCGTTCAGCAACGCATGCAGGTGGTTCAGCGCGGCGCCGGAGTAGAGCGGCGACGGCACGCCGATCATGCCGCGGTTCTCTTCGGTGATGAGGTCCATCCAATGGCTGACCGGCTCGGCGATCTCGGTGTTGTAGGCGATGCCGGTGGTCATCGCCTTGGTGCCGAAATAGGTCATGTCGGCGTCATAGGTGGCGGGGTCGTAGTCCGCCACGGGTGCGTCTTCGTAGGCCATCAGGTGACCGCCGGCCTTGAGCTCGCCGAGGTTGATCACGTCGGCGACCAGCAGGATATCGGGCTGCACGTTGTCCGCCTCGATCTCGGCGCGCACCACGTTCATCAGCGCCGAGGTGCCGTTGCGGGTCCATTCGATCTTGATGTCGGGGTGGGCGGCCTCGAAGGCGTCGACGGTCTGCTGCGCCTGCTCGGGGGGCTGGCTGGTGTAGAGCGTCAGCGTGGTTTCGGCAAAGGCGGCGCTGGAGAGCAGCGACGCGGCGAGGGTGAGGGAGAGAAGACGCATGTTCGGTGTCCTTGCGGTTGCGTGTTCAGGAGGGGTGAGACGCGGCGGCATCGGGAATGACCCAGCCGTCGCGCAGGGCGAGCGAGACCCGCTGGCCGCGGCTCAGCGCGGCGGGGGCGGCGATGTTCACGGAGAGCGGGATGTCCCCCGCGGGCCCGGCCATGACCTCGGCGCGCAGGAAGGCACCGCGGTAGGTGGCGCGGGTGACGTTGCCCGCGATGGCCTCCGCCGCATCCGTGAGCTGGAGGTCGCCGGGATGGAAGGAGATCTTGGCGCGGCGGCGGGCAGTCTGGCCGGGGGCGCAGCGCAGTTCGATGCGCTGGCCGAGCAGCGAGGCGGCGGCGCGGCCCTGCCCGAGCGGGCGGATGTCCTCGGCCTCGAGCACCCGTCCCTCGCCGATGAAGCCCGCGACGGTCTCGGTCTGCGGCTGGCTGAACAGCGCTTCGGGGCGGTCGAACTGCAGGATGCGGCCCTTGTCCATGACCGCCACGCGATCGGCGAGGGCGAGCGCCTCGGACTGGTCGTGGGTGATGTAGAACATGGTGGCGCCGGAGCGGGCGTGGAAGGCGGCGAATTCCTCCTCCAGCGCGCCGCGCAGGTGCACGTCGAGATTGGCCAGCGGCTCGTCGAGCAGCACGACGCGGCTCTCCATGGCGAGGCAGCGCGCGAGGGCGACGCGCTGGCGCTGGCCGCCCGAGAGATCTGCGGGGCGGCGGTGCGCGAGCGGACCCAACTCGACCAGATCGAGCACCCGGGCGACACGGGACTTCCTCTCGGTTCTGGGAATGCCGGCGATCTTCAACCCGTAGGCCACATTCTGCGCCACCGACATATGCGGCCAAAGGGCGTAATTCTGGAACACAACGCCGATGCCGCGATGCTCGGGGGCGAGGTGACGACCGGGGGCCGAGACGATGTCTCCGCCGATCTCGATACGGCCGGCGTTGAGCCGCTCGAAGCCGGCGAGGCAGCGCAACAACGTGGTCTTGCCGCAACCCGAGGGGCCGAGGACGGCGACGAACTCCCCGGCCTCGATGCTCAGCGAGACCTGCCGCAACACCTGCGTCTGGCCGTAGCTCTTGTCGATCCCCGAGATGCGAATGTCGCTCATGGTCTGCCCTGTTTGCCGGGCTGCACAGCTGTGCAGCGTCGCGGCGATCTGTGGCGGCGGGCTGCGACAGGCGGGCGACAGGGGCGTGACAGATTGGTGAAATCAGCCGCGAAAACGAAAACGGCGCCCGCGAGGGGCGCCGGTCGTGTCAGTTCGGGATCCGGGGATCAGCTGCCGCGATAGGTCGAATAGCCGAAGGGCGAAAGCAGCAGCGGCACGTGGTAATGCGCGGGTTCGGACATGCCGAAACGGATCGGCACCACGTCGAGGAAACGCGGCTCCTCCGGCGGCGTGCCGCAGGCGTCGAGATAGGCCCCGGCGTGGAACACAAGCTCATAGGTGCCGGGCGCAAATTCGGCGGCGGGCAGGATCTGCTCATTGGTGCGGCCGTCGTCATTGGTGACCAGCGTCTTGAGAAGGCTGCGGGTTCCGTCCTCGATCCGGAAGAGCTCGATCTTCAGACCCTCGGCGGGGCAGCCACGGGCGGTGTCGAGCACGTGGGTCGTCAGGTATCCGGTCATCGGCGGGTCTCCATGAGGTATCTCGGCGGTGTCGCGGGTCATAGTGGCAGAAGCGGGGGCCGGGTAAAGGCCCGCCCGGCCGAGGCAGTTTCAAACGCGGTTTGAAGATCAGCGCGTCGCAATGCGCCGGGTCATGTCGAGCATCCGCGCCGAGAAGCCCCATTCATTGTCGTACCACCCGAAGAGCCTGAGCTGGCCTCCCTCGACCACGCGGGTCTCGCGCGTTGACAGCACCAGCGACTCGGGCCGGGCGCGCAGGTCGGTCGAGACGCAGGGATCCCCGGTGAGGCCGACGAGCGGAGAACCCGCGAAGAGCTCGACAAGCGCGGCATTGGCATCCTCGGGCATAGTGTCGAGCTGCAGCACCGCGTCCACCGCCGAGACCGAGATGCAGGGCACGCGCACCGCCGTCACGCTGAGACGCTGGTCGAGCCCGGGAAGCACCTTGATCACCTGTTTCGCGGCGCTGGTGCTGGTCGGCACCATCGAAGCCGCGGCGGCGCGGCTGCGCTCGTAGCTGGCGCCGGGGGCATCCACCGTCGGCTGGCTGCCGGTGTAGCAGTGGATCGTGGTGACATGGGCGCGGGCAATGCCGAAGCGGGTGTCGAGCGCCTTGAGCATCGGCGCGATGGCGTTGGTGGTGCAGGAGGCGTTCGACACGATGCGGGCGTCGCCGATCTCGGCCTCGTTGGCGCCGAGCACGCAGGTCACGTCGGCGGCCTCGGAGGGGCCAGAGAGCAGCACCGACCTCGCCCCGGCCAGCAGCCCGGCCTCGGCATGCGGGCGGTTCGAGGCGGCGCCGGTGCATTCGAGCACCACGTCGACATGGCTCAGGTCGAGCTCGCGCAGGTCGCGGGTGGTGTGGAACGGGATGCGGCGTCCGTCTACGACCAGCGTGCCGGGCTCTTCGGTCACCGTGCCGGGGTAGGGGCCGAAGACGCTGTCGTAGCGGAAGAGATAGGCGCACATTTCGGGCGAGGCGATGTCGTTGATCGCCACCAGCTCGAGATCGGCATGGGCCGGGTCGGTGAGGATCTGGCGCAGCAGGGTGCGGCCGATGCGGCCGAAGCCGTTGATCATGATGCGGGTCATGGGGTGCCTCCGCGGAACTTGGACCGGCCAAGCGATACGCCTCTGCGCGCCGGGGTCAAGCGGGTGGTCCGCGGCTCAGCCGACGAAGCGACCGCGGTAGGCGCTCGGGCTCTGGCCGCGCAACGCGCGGAAGCGGCGGGAGAAATAGGCCGGGTCGGCAAAGCCCAGCCGGTAGCCGACCTCGGCCACGGGCACCTGGGTGAAGGCGAGCATCCGGCTGGCCTCGGTCATCACCTTGCCCTCGATGTAGCGCGAGGCGCTGAGGCCGGTGGCGGCGTGGCAGATCCGGGTGAGATGGCCGGGGGTGATCGACAGGGCCGCGGCGTAGTCGCCGGCGCGCCAACCCTCGGCAAGATGTTCGGCGATCAGCCGGTCGAGCGCCATCATCTTCGCCCCGCCGGGGGCGGCGGCCTCCTCGGTCGGGGCCAGCGCGCAGATCTCGGCGAGCAGCGCCTGCGCCAGCGAGACCAGCAGGTTTGCGCGGTAGAGGCCGGGGCGGGCAAAGGCAGCGACGAGTTGGTCGGAAAGGGTGACCAGCGTGTCCGAGGCCGTGCCGACCACCGGGCGCGAGAGCCGGGCGGCAAGCCCCGGCGAGGTGGGCCGCATCCCCGCGAGCACAGGTGCGGGGAAGGAGAGCACCAGACCTTCGCTCAGCTTCTGGAACTCGAACCCATGCACGATATGTACCGGGATCAGGAGGAACTGCCCGTCGCCGAGCGTTGCATCCCGCCCGTCGATCCGGACCTCGGCGTGTCCCTGCCGCATAAAGAAAACCTGGGTGATCTCTGCGTGTCTGTGCGGGGAAATCACCCAATCGTGAAGTCTTGCCCGGTCCCAGATGCGCTCGCAATGCACCGTGTCGGGGAAGCCTCCGGTCTCACCGAAGAGATCGAAAAAGGGGATGTGTGGACGCTGGGTCATGCATGAATAGTACCAGCCTATGCGGCTCCCGTCTATTCGCGCGCGGCCCTGCAGGGGCTAGGCTGCCAACAATTATCGGAGGAGACTGCATGAAAACCGAAGTCGTGATCATCGGCGGCGGCCCCTCGGGCCTGCTGCTTTCGCAGCTGCTGAACAAGGCCGGGGTCGCAACCGTGGTGCTCGAACGGTCGAGCCGCGAGCATGTGCTGTCGCGCATCCGGGCGGGCATCCTCGAATGGAGCACGGTCGAGCTGCTGCGCGAGGCCGGGGTCGGCGCGCGCATGGATGCCGAAGGGTATCCGCACGACGGCACCTACCTGACCGATGCCGAGCTGATGGTGCATATCGACTTCAAGGCGCTCACCGGCAAACAGGTCATGGTCTACGGCCAGACCGAGGTGACCCATGACCTCTACGAAGCGCAAGACGCGATGGGGACCACGGTGATCCATGGGGTCGAGGATGTGACCATTCATGACCTCGACGCGTCCGAGGCCGCGGTTGAGTACACGCTGAACGGCGAACGGCACCGCATCACCTGCGCGTATGTGGCCGGATGTGATGGCTTCCACGGCGTCAGCCGCAAGACCATCCCCGAAGAGAAGCGCCGCGAGTTCGAGCGGGTCTACCCCTTCGGCTGGCTGGGGATCCTCTCGCGCACGCCGCCGGTGCATGATGAGCTGATCTATTCCAACTCGCCGCATGGTTTCGCGCTGGCCTCGATGCGCAACGAGAACCTGGTGCGCTACTATGTGCAGGTGCCGCTGACCGACAAGGTCGAGGACTGGTCCGACGAGCGTTTCTGGACCGAGTTCAAGCGCCGCATCCCGTCAGAGGCGGCCGCCAAGCTGATCACCGGCCCGTCGATCGAGAAATCCATCGCGCCGCTGCGCAGCTTCGTCTCGGAGCCGCTGCGCTGGGGCCGGCTGTTCCTTGTCGGCGATGCCGCGCATATCGTGCCGCCGACCGGGGCGAAGGGGCTGAACCTCGCGGTTTCGGATGTCTATTACCTGCACGAGGCGCTGATCTCGGCGCTGAAGGCGGGCCAGACCGCGGGCATCGACGGCTATTCCGAGCGCGCGCTGGCGCGGATCTGGAAGGCGATGCGCTTCAGCTGGCAGATGACCACCATGCTGCACAGTTTTGAAGGCGAGGACAGCTTCGCCGCGGAGATGCGCCGCGCCACTCTGCAGCATCTGGCGGACTCGGAAACTGCGCGCAAGGATCTCGCCGAGAACTACGTCGGCCTGCCTTTCTGACGCGACTTGGCCCGATCCCGGGAAATTTTGCAGTATGCCATAGACCGCGGCCCGCTCCATTGAGCGGGCCGTATCTTATTCAGGCCATTGACGACCCTTGCGTCATGAGCCAGAGGGTGCATAGTCAAATGAGGCAAAATTTCCGCAGGGAGGGTAAATTTTGCAGAACATCGGAGAGGCCTTCCACTTGGCGCTGTCGCTGGTCCTGTCCGGCGAGGCCGATCTCTACGAGATCGTCGGCCTCTCGCTGCGGGTCAGCCTGAGCGCCACGGTGCTTGCCTGCGTGATCGGCCTGCCGGTCGGCGCTCTGGTCGCGGTGAGCCGGTTCCGCGGGCGGGGTGTCGTCCTCGTCGTGATGAACGCGCTGATGGGGCTGCCGCCGGTGGTCGTCGGCCTGCTTGTTTATCTCTACCTCTCCCGCTCGGGGCCGCTCGGCTTTCTGGGGCTGCTGTATACCCCCGGCGCGATGATCTTCGCGCAGACCATCCTCATCGTGCCCATCGTCGCCGCGCTGTCGCGGCAGGTGCTGGAAGACCTGCACGCCGAATACGCCGAGCAGTTCCGCTCGCTGTGCCTCACGCGCTGGCAGAGCATCACCGCGCTGCTCTGGGACGGGCGCTACGCGCTCTTGACCGTGGGGCTGGCGGGCTTTGGTCGGGCCGTGGCCGAGGTCGGCGCGGTGATCATCGTCGGCGGCAACATCGACCACCTGACCCGTGTGATGACCACCGCCATCGCGCTCGAGACCTCCAAGGGCGACCTGCCGCTGGCGCTGGCGCTGGGGATCATCCTGCTGGTTCTGGCGCTCGGGGTGAACGCCGGGGTGCAGACCCTGCGCATGACCGCGGCACGGCAGGCGCATGTCTGAGGTGTCCCATGTCTGAGCAAACCCATGTCTGACCTGCCGATCACCGCCGTGCCGCCCGTGGCGCGCCCCCGCGACGAGGCTGCGATGAAACGCCCGCTTCTGCCCCTGCGTGTCTCTGGCCTGCGGCTCGCCTCGGGCGGCGCGGCGCTGCTCGACGGGGTGGACCTGACGCTCGCGCCCGGCGGTTGCACGGTGATCATGGGGCCGAACGGCGCGGGCAAGAGCCTGCTGCTGAAGATGCTGCACGGGCTGCTGGTGCCGGGAGGCGGCGAGGTGAGCTGGAACGGCACCCCCGCCGCGCGGGCCACAGCGCGGCAGGCGCTGGTGTTCCAGAAACCGGTGCTGCTGCGCCGCTCGGTGGCTGCCAATCTTGATTTCGTGCTGAAGACCCGGCGCCGCGACCGCGCGCGCCGCGATGCGCTGCTGCGCGAGGTCGGGCTTCTCCACAAGGCGCGCCAGCCCGCGCGGATGCTTTCGGGCGGCGAGGCGCAGCGGCTGGCACTGGCCCGGGCGCTTGCCATCGATCCCGAGGTGCTGTTTCTCGACGAGCCCACCGCCAGCCTCGATCCCGCCTCGGTGCTGGTGATCGAGCGCATCGTGGCCGCCGCCCGCGACCGCGGTACGCGGATCATCTTTGTCACCCATGACATTGGGCAGGCCCGGCGCATGGCCGACGAGGTGGTTTTCCTGCACCGCGGCCGCGTCGCCGAGCACAGCAGCGCCGATGTCTTTTTCCCCGAGCCACGCAGCGCGGCGGCGCGGGACTATCTCGCGGGTCGGATCGTGCTCTGACCCGTCGCGCCACTCTCTCACCAAGTTATTGATTACCAAGGACAGAAGGACGTTCCTCATGACCATCGCAAGACTGATCGCCTCGACCGCGCTGACCCTCGGACTCGCCGGCGGCGCCCTCGCGCAGGAGCAGTCGATCATCGTGCAGTCGACCACCTCGACCGCCAACTCGGGGCTCTACGACTATCTGCTGCCGATCTACACCGCAGAGAGCGGCATCACCGTCAATGTCGTCGCCGTGGGCACCGGGCAGGCGATCAAGAACGCCGAGAACTGCGACGGCGACTTGCTGCTGGTGCACGCCAAGCCGTCGGAGGAGAAATTCGTCGAGGCAGGCTTCGGCACCACGCGCACGGATCTGATGTACAACGACTTCGTCATCGTCGGCCCGGAGAGCGACCCGGCGGGCGTGAAGGGCATGACCGACGTCGAGGCGGCGCTGACCAAGATCTCCGAGGCGGGCGCGCTCTTTGCCTCGCGCGGGGACGACAGCGGCACCCACAAGAAAGAGGTCGCGCTCTGGAAGGCCGCAGGCATCGACACCACGGCGGCCTCGGGCGAGTGGTATCGCGAGACCGGGTCGGGCATGGGCGCGACGCTGAACGCCGGCATCGGCATGGGTGCTTACGTGATGACCGACCGCGCCACCTGGATCAGCTTCCAGAACAAGCAGGACTACGCGGTCGAGGTCGAAGGCGACGAGGATCTCTTCAACCAGTACGGCGTGATCCCGGTGAACCCCGAGAAATGCCCCTCGGTGAAGATCGACGCGGCGCAGGATTTCGCTGACTGGCTGCTCTCGGACGAGGGCCAGCAGGCCATCGCGGAGTACAAGATCGAGGGCCAGCAGCTGTTCTTCCCCAACGCACCGAAGAACTGATAGGGTTCGGGGGGCGGCACAGTGCCGCCCCCAATATGCCCGAGACGATGACTGACCTGCAGAGCCCGCCCCCAGACCATCCCCACGAATACCTTACCGTCCGCGAGCTGGCCGATCTGCTCCGCCTGAAGGAGCGCAAGGTCTACGATCTTGCCGCTTCGGGCGAGGTTCCCTGTTCGCGCGCCACCGGGAAGCTGCTCTTCCCCGCCGCCGAGATCCGCGCCTGGATCGAGGGCGCGCAAAGGGGCGGGTTCGTCGCAGCGCCGGTGGTGCGCCCCGGGGTCTTTCTGGGCTCCCACGATCCTCTGCTCGATTGGGCAATCCGCCAGTCGCGCTGCGGGCTTGCCACCTATTTCGACGGCTCGCTCGATGGGCTGGCCCGCTTTGCCGCGGGCGAGGGCGTCGCCTCGGGCCTTCACGTGCGCGATACCGAGGGCGGCTGGAACATTGACGCGGCGCGCGAGGCGGCCTCGGGGCAGAACGCGGTGCTGGTCGGCTTCGCGGCCCGGAGGCGTGGGCTGGTGCTGCGCCAGGACGGGCCTGCTCCACAAGGGCTCGCGGATCTTGCGGGGCTGCGGCTGGCGCCGCGTCAGGAGAGTTCCGGCACTGCCGGGTTGCTGCGCGATCTCGCCGCAGAGGCCGGGCTCGAGCTGGGCACCGTCACGCTGACCCCGCTGGAGCGCACCGAGGACGAGGCGGTGCAAAGCGTGCGCCGCGGCGAAGCGGATGTGACCTTCGGCCTCGAGTCGGTGGCGCGGGCCTACGGGCTGCCCTTCGTGCCGGTGATCGAAGAGCGCTTCGACCTGCTCATCGATCGCAAGGCGTATTTCGAGCCGCCTCTGCAGACGCTCATGGCCTTCTGCCGCTCCGAGACCTTCCGCAGCCGTGCCGAAAGCCTTGGGGGCTATGATCTGTCGCGGCTCGGCGAGGTGGTCTGGAACGCCTAGCGCAGCGCGCTCTTCATCGCGGTCTCGGGGAAACAGGTGGCCGAAAGCCCCTGTGCCTCCTGCCAGCGGCCGATCGAGCGGCGGGTCTTGAACCCCGGCAGCCCGTCGGCGCCGCCGACGTCATGGTCCATGCCTTCCAGCGCCCGCTGCATGGCGGCGACGTCCGAGCGGTAGAGACCGCCCACCTTGCCCCAGCCCGCGCTGAAATCGCCAGACCCGTACTGGATGCGATCCCCCACGTGGCCGACGAAGAGCGCGTAGAGATCGCTCATGTTGTAGTCCTTCAGCACGTAGAAGTTGGGGGTGACAATGAACGCCGGCCCATGCCGCCCGGCGGGCATCAGCAGAAAGCCCTCGCCGCGCCGCTCGTGCTCGGGGAAGGGGCGGCCCGAGACGCGGGTGATCCCCATCTTTTCCCAATCCGAGATCCGCTTGCCCTGATCCGGGCCCTCAAGCGCGCAGGAGACCGAGGCCGGGACGCGCACCTCGAAGCCCCAGTCGCGCCCGCTCTGCCAGCCGTGTTTGGCGAGGTAGGTGCCGATCGAGGCGATGGTGTCCGCCTCGGACCGCCAGATGTCCGCATGGCCGTCTCCATTGCCGTCGGCGGCGTACTTCAGGAAGTTCGTCGGCATGAACTGCGGCTGCCCCAGCGCCCCGGCCCAGGAGCTTTTCATCACGCCGGCGGGCGCATGCCCGGCCTGCGCGATTTGCAGCGCGGCGATCAGCTCGCTAGTGAAATACGCGGCGCGGGTGGACATGAAGCCCTTGGTGCCCAGGACCTCGAAGGCGCTGTGCGGGATCGCCACGCGTCCATAGCCACTTTCGCGCCCCCAGATGCCGAGGATGATCCGGCCGGGCACACCGGTGGCCTTTTCCGTCGCCGCGAGCGCCGAGGCGTGCTGCCGCGCCATCTGCCGCCCGATGGAGGTGGCGCTGTCGAGGGAGCCGCGGTTGAAGTATTTCGCCGGCTGGCCGAACTCGGCCTGGCGCTGCCGCTTGGGGGTCTGCGGCTTGGTGCCGGGGGGCACGAGGTCCGGCAGGTCCCAGTTGAGATGCACGCCCGCAAAGGCTGCCTCGAAAGTTGCGCGCGAGACGCCGCTGCGCGCCGCCTGCGGCCAGACCGTCTGTTCCAGCCAGCCGCGGAACTGGCGCTCGACGGCACCTCGGTCGAGCGCGGCGGCAGGGGAGGCAAGGCAGGCGCAGGCCAGGAGCGCGGCCGCGACGGTCTTGCGCCATCCGTGGAAGGTGAGGGGTCTGTTCATGGGGACTCCGGGGGGCTGCTCGGGCGGATTTTGCCCCAGCCTACCGCAGCGCCTGTGGCGGGGCCACGCTCTCTTCGCCCCATTGTGCCATCTTGCGGTCGATGGTCTTGCGCGAGACCCCGAGCCTTCGCGCCGCCTCTGCCCGGTTGCCGTCGCAGAGGTCGAGCATGTGCAGGATGTGGCGCTGCACCACGAGGTCGAGATCCTCGATTGCCCGCGCCCCGATCACCTCGCCCGCGCCCGAGAATTCCTCGGGGAAACCGCCAAGGATCACCGAGCGTTCGATCAGGTTGCGCAGCTCGCGGACGTTGCCGGGCCAGGCGTAGCGGCGCAGTTTCAACAGGGTCTGCTCGTCAAGCTCGAGCCCTTGCATGCCGAGCGCCTGGCTGAATTGCCGAGTGAACAGCGCGGCCAGCTCGAGGATGTCGTCGGAGCGGTCGGAGAGGGGTGGCATCTCGACGTTGAGGACGTTGATGCGGTGATAGAGATCGGCGCGGAACTTGTTCTGGGCCACGAGCGCTTCGAGATCGGCATTGGTGGCGAAGAGAAAGCGCAGGTTGAGCGGAATCTCGCGCTCGGCGCCGGTGGGGCGGATGCGCTGGTCCTCGAGCACCCGCAGCAGCGCCGCCTGCAGCGGCTCGGGCATCTGCGCAACTTCATCAAGGAATAGCGTTCCGCCGTCCGCCAGCAGCAACAGGCCGGGCTTCAGCCGCTCGCCGTTCTCGAGGCTGCCGAAAAGCTCCTGCACCATGCGGTCGGGGGCGATGGCGGCGCAGTTGACCGGCACGAAGGGTTTGTCCGAGCGGTCGGACAGCTGGTGGAGGTGCCGCGCGGCCATCTCCTTGCCGGTGCCGCTGGCGCCGGTGAAGAGCACCGGGGTCGGCAGCGGCGCGAGCTTGGCCAAGAGCGCGCGCACCGCGACCATGACTTCGGACTTGCCGAGCAGCTTGCCCTGGAACTGCCCAGTGCGCAGTTCGCGGCGCAGCAGCGTGTTGTCGCGGCGCAGATACTTGCGGTCGAGGGTGCGTGCCACGGCGCCGAGGATCTGGTTGGCGCGGAAGGGCTTCAGCACGAAATCGCTGACCCCGGCGCGCAGCGCGGTGATCGCGGTTTCCAGGTCCGCATAGGCGGTGATCAGGATGGTGTCGCCAAAGAACCCCTTGCGCTGTTGCTCGGCCAGCCAGTCGAGCCCGGTCATCCTCGGCATCACGTTGTCAAGGATGACGAGGTCGAAATGCGCCGCGTCGAGTTTCTGCGTCGCCTCGAGTGCCGAGCCCGCCTCCTCGACCCGCTGCACCTTGGGGCCCAGCATCTTGACGAGGAAGTTGCGCATGCCCGGCTCGTCATCGACCACGAGGATCGAGGCGCCGGCCAGCGTCGGGCCGTAATCGTCGGTGGCGGCGTCCTTCGGCGTCATGCGTGCCTCAGTGGTCGTCGAGCCGGACGTTGGAGCTCGAATAGACCTCGGCGGACGAGAAATTCATCTCGTGCAGGCCGAAATAGGCGACGATGCCGATGACGATGATGGCGGCGAAGCCTGTGAACATGGCTTTCATGTGCGGTCACTCTCCTTTGGTGGCCTGTTTGAGGTAGTCTATCAGATCGGCCCGGTCGCTGCCGCCCGCGATCACCTGCATGGGCATCTTCGAGCCGGGAATGTAGTGGTCCGGGCCCTGATCGAAAAGCGCGTCGATCGTGGTTTCGGTCCAGGTTATGTCGGAGCCGTCTAGGATTGGCGAATAGCTGTAGCCCGGCACCGTGCCCGCGCGGCGGCCGAAAACGCCGTGCAGTGTCGGACCCGCCTTGCGCGAGGGGCCGGGGGTCAGCGCGTGGCAGATCGAGCATTTGCGCATGAATTGCCGCTCGCCGTTGGGCATGGTCTCGGCAGCGCGCAGGAAGCTGCGTTCGCCCGTGATGCCGGGCTCGAAGGCGTCCAGTGCCTCGACCGGCCAGGCATAGGCGACGTCGTCAAGGCCCCCAGCGTGGATCACCGAGCCGTCGGGCGAGAAGGCCAACGCCCAGACCGGCCCCTGCCGGGTGGCGCGGAAGTCGCGGGTGATCTGCCAGCTTTCGGTGTCGACGATCATGATGTACCCCTCGCCGTCGCCCACGGCGAGCTGATGCGAGGGAGCATTGTAGGCCAGGGCGAGGATCGGCCGGCGGTCGAGCGTCAGGTCGGCGAGCTGCGCGCCGCTCGCAAGATCGAGCACCCGGGTGCCGCCGTCGACGGCGCCATAGGCGATCCAGCCCGGACCCACGGCCAGCCGGTTGATGCCGAAGCCATGCTGGGCGATGGCCAGCGGTGCCTCTGCGCTGGTGAGATCATAGCGCAGCAGCGCCCCGGCCATCGTCGCGGCATAGAGCGTGTCGGACCCCTCGAACGCCAGGGCGTTGACGCCGGCGCCGGGGGAGGGCAGGGCAGTGCCCCCGTCAGCGCCCCCGCTTGTGTCTTCGCCGCCGTCGAGCGGCCAGAGGATGATGGAGCCGTCCCAGCTTCCGCTGGCGACGGTCGTGGCATCCGGCGAGACCGCCAGCGCCGCGACCTTTCCCTGGTGCTGGCCCAGCACGCGCGGGGGATCGCCCCAGGCGCGCACGGCGAAATCGTCGCCGCCCGAGACCAGCGTGCCTTCGGGCCCCCAGGCCAGGGCAGTCACCGCCGCCGCATGTCCCTCGAGCCAAGTCGGCGTGAGCGCGTCCCACAGACCCACGGAATTGTCGAAACTGCCGGTCGCCACCTGCCCCGAGGGAGAAACGGCGATGCCCATGATCGGTCCGCCGTGGCCCTTCAGAGTGGCGAACTCCTGCGCCGCCGCGGGGGCGGCGCAGAGCATCAGGCTCAGGATCAAGGCCAGTCGGCCCATCTCGGTCACTCCGCAGGCGTGGCCGACTTGCGGGCCGACCCATGACCTTCGGCGGCCTCGCGCTCCTTGACCTTCTCGTACCAGATCGAGTGGTGCTGATGCGCCCAGTTCTCGTCGACCTGGCCGGAGCCCATGGCGTCATAGGCGCCCTCCATGCCGATCGTGCCGATGTAGATGTGGCCGATGATGACCGCCATCAGCAGGAAGGCGACGATGGCATGCCAGAGCTGCGCGAACTGCATTTCCTCCTGCGGGGCGAGCTCGACGGGGAAGGTGTCCATGCCGAACCAGCCCGGCACGCCCCAGTCGTTGAGCACCGAGAAGGTGTGGGCAAAGAGGGGCATGTCGAAGGGGAAGAGCAGCGACAGCCCCGAGACCGAGACCGAGGCCCCGAGCAGGATCACGCTCCAAAAGATGATCTTCTGGCCGGCGTTGAACTTCTTCGCGGGCGGGTGCTTCTTGCCGATGATGCCGCCGGCCTGGGCGAACCAGGTGATGTCGGTCCGGTCGGGGATGTTGTGCCAGACCCACATGACGAAGACCATGATCAGCGCCAGCATGAAGGCCCAGCTGACATTGTTGTGGATCAGCTTCGAGTAATGCAGCAGCGCGGCGTTGAAGTCATGGCCCAGCAGCGGCACGAGGTACTTGCGCCCGAAGAGGGTGAAGAGCCCGGTGAAGCCGAGCAGCAGGAAGGAGCCGGCCAGCGTCCAGTGGGCGAAACGCTCGATCCACTTGAAGCGCAGCACGGTGCTGCCGGTCTTGCCGCCGTCGATCTTGATGCGGCCGCGCAGCAGGAAGAACACTGCCAGCACGCCGATGGTGCCGAGCAGCAGCCAGCCGCCGTAGGTGGCCAGCGGGCCCTGGCGGAAGGTCAGCCACCACATGCCGCCGTCCTGGATCAGGACCTTGCCGTTGGGGTTGATCGTCGAGGCGCGCACGTCGGCCTCGTTGTAGCGCAGGGCGCGCCAGAGGTCCGGGTCCGAGGCGCCGCCGAGCGGCCCCATGCCCGGAGCGTTGACGGCATCGCCGCCGATGTTCTCGCGCCGGAAGCTGTCATCGACCTTGATGCCTGCCTGCCTGCGCATGATGTCCTCGAGCGTCTGTGCGCCGCCTGTGGCGGAGCGGTCGGGCTCGGGCGGAAGAAGAGTGCCCTGCGCCGCGACGCCCAAGGGGGCGGCGGTCAGCAGGACCAGTGCGAAAAGTGCCAGCAGGTGGCGCAGCATGGTCGTCTCCATGAAGTAGGGTCACGCGAGAATCGCGCGGAACGGCGGCAGGCGCCGCCCCGCGCGGGACTTCGTTGCGTTGCCGGCGGGCCCGGAAGCCCGCCGTCCTTGGCTCAGTTGGCCTTTTCGTCGTAGGCGGTGCCCCAGCCCCAGGCGCCCGAGCCGAAGCCACGGGCCACCACGCGCTCGCGGTAGATCGCCGACACCTGGTCGCCGTCACCGGCCAGTAGAGCCTTGGTCGAGCACATCTCGGCGCAGATGGGCAGCTTGCCCTCGGCGATCCGGTTGCGCCCGTACTTCTGGAACTCGGCCGCGGAATTGTTCTCTTCCGGGCCACCGTTGCAGAAGGTGCACTTGTCCATCTTGCCGCGGGAGCCGAAGTTGCCCGCCTGCGGGTACTGCGGCGCGCCGAAGGGGCACGCGTAGAAGCAGTAGCCGCAGCCGATGCACAGGTCCTTGGAGTGCAGCACCACACCTTCTTCGGTCTGGTAGAAGCAGTCCACCGGGCAGACGGCCATGCAGGGCGCGTCCGAGCAGTGCATGCAGGCGACCGAGATCGAGCGTTCGCCCGGCTGGCCGTCCTGGATGGTCACCACCCGCCGACGGTTGATGCCCCACGGCACCTCGTGCTCGTTCTTGCACGCGGTGACGCAGGCGTTGCACTCGATGCAGCGTTCGGCATCGCAGAGGAATTTAGCTCGTGCCATGTCTCGCTCTCCTTACGCCGGCATGATCTTGCAGAGTGTGGCCTTGGTCTCCTGCATCTGCGTGACGGAGTCGTAGCCATAGGTCTGCGCGGTGTTGGTGGATTCGCCCAGCACGATCGGGTCCGCCCCGTCGGGGTATTTCGACCGCTGGTCGACCCCTTCGAAATGGCCACCGAAGTGGAAGGGCATGAAGGCAACGCCCTCTCCGACCCGCGGGGTGACCATGGCCATGACCTTGACCTTGCCGCCCTCGGGGCCCTCGACCCACACGTCCGCCCCGTCACGCACACCAAGGTTGTTGGCGTCGCGCGGGTTGATCTCGACGAACATGTTCTGCTGGAGCTCGGCGAGCCACGGGTTGGACCGTGTCTCGTCGCCGCCACCCTCGTATTCGACCAGTCGGCCGGAGGTGAGGATGATCGGATAGTCCTTCGAGAAGTCGTTCTTCTGGATCGAGGCGTACATGGTCGGCACCCGCCAGAAGGTCTTGTCCTCGTAGGTCGGGTAGTCTTCCACCAGATCGCGCCGGTTGGTGTAGAGCGGCTCGCGGTGCAGCGGGATCGGATCCGGGAAGGTCCAGACCACGCAGCGGGCCTTGGCGTTGCCGTAGGGGGCGCAGCCATGCTTGATCGCCACGCGCTGGATGCCTCCCGACAGGTCGGTCTTCCAGTTCACGCCGCCGATCTGCTCGGCGAAGTCCGAGGGGTAGGGGCCGGTCTGCGACTGCTCGCCAACTTCGGTGTCGGTCTCTGGACGCGAGTCCGTGTACCCAGCGACCCACTCGATCATCCGACGCTCGTAGGGGGTGAGGTCCTTGTCCCAGCCGAGATCGATCAGCATCTGCATGGTGAACTCGGGATAGCCATCCTCGATTTCCGACCCGACGGTGTAGGAGCCTTCGGCGAGAAGGTTCTCGCCGTTGTGCTCCACGCCGTAGCGGGCACGGAAGGGCAGACCGCCCTCGGCCACCGGCAGAGAGATGTCATAGAGGTTGGCCGAGCCCGGGTGGTTCATCTCGGCAGTGCCCCAGCAGGGCCACGGCATCCCGTAGAAGTCGCCATCCGCGGGGCCACCGTTTGCGCGCAGCGTCGTGCGGTCGAAGGTGTGCTGGTTCGCCATGTGCGTCTTGAGGCGCTCCGGCGACTGGCCGGTGTAGCCCACCGTCCACATGCCCTTGTTGAACTCGCGGGTCAGATCCTCGATCAGCGGCTCCTCGCCGTTCACCTCGATGTTGCGGAACATGCGATCCGCAAAGCCGAACTTGGTGGCGAACTTGTGCATGATGATGTGGTCGGGCAGGGACTCGAAGAGCGGGTCCACCACCTTGTCACGCCATTGCAGCGAGCGGTTCGACGCGGTGACCGAGCCGTAGGTCTCGAACTGCGTCGCGGCCGGCAGCAGGTAGGTGTTGTCGGTCCGGTCGTGCAGGATCGCCGAGACGGTGGGATAGGGGTCCACCACGACCAAGAGGTCGAGCTTCTCCATCGCCGTCTTCATTTCCTTGAGGCGGGTCTGCGAGTTGGGGGCGTGGCCCCAGAAGACCATCGCGCGGGTGTTGTCGGGCTGTTCGAGGTTTTCCTTCGCCTCGAGCACGCCGTCGATCCAGCGCGAGACGGGGATGCCGGTCAGCCCCATCATCTCCTTGTCCTTGCCGTCCTTGCCTTTCAGCATGGCGAAGCGGGACTTGAGCCAGTCGAGGTCCTCTCCCCAGACACGCGCCCAATGCGCCCATGCGCCTGCGGTCAGGCCGTAGTAGCCCGGCAGCGTGTCGGCGAGCACGCCGAGGTCGGTCGCGCCCTGCACGTTGTCATGGCCGCGGAAGATGTTGGTGCCGCCGCCGGCGGTGCCCATGTTTCCGAGGGCCAGCTGCAGGATGCAGTAGGCGCGGGTGTTGTTGTTGCCGTTGGTGTGCTGGGTGCCGCCCATGCACCAGATCACGGTGCCCGGACGGTTGTTGGCCAGCGTCCGCGCCACGCGCTCGAGCTGGCTGCCCGGAACACCGGTCACACGCTCGACCTCGTCCGGGGTCCACTTGGCGACCTCGGGACGGATCTGATCCATCCCCCAGACGCGGCTGCGGATGAAGTCCTTGTCTTCCCAGCCGTTCTCGAAGATGTGCCACAGCAGACCCCAGACCAGCGCCACGTCCGAACCCGGACGGAACCGCACGTATTCGTCCGCGTGGGCGGCGGTGCGGGTGAAGCGCGGGTCGCAGACGATCAGCGGCGCGTTGTTCTGTTCCTTGGCTTTCAGCACGTGCTGCAGCGAGACAGGGTGCGCCTCGGCCGGGTTGCCGCCGATGATGAAGATGGCCTTGGAGTTGTGGATGTCGTTGTAGGAGTTGGTCATGGCGCCGTAGCCCCATGTGTTCGCAACGCCCGCAACCGTGGTCGAGTGGCAGATCCGGGCCTGGTGATCCACGTTGTTCGTGCCCCAGTAGGCGGCGAACTTGCGGAACAGGTAGGCCTGCTCGTTGCTATGCTTGGCCGAGCCCAGCCAGTAGACCGAGTCAGGGCCGGAGCTGTCGCGGATCGACAGCATCTGGTCGCCGATCTCGTTGATCGCCTGCTCCCAGGAGATGCGCTGCCATTCGCCGCCCACCTTCTTCATCGGGTACTTCAGGCGCCGCTCGCCATGCGCGTGCTCGCGCACCGAGGCGCCCTTGGCGCAATGCGAGCCGAGGTTGAACGGGCTGTCCCAGCCGGGCTCCTGCCCGATCCAGACGCCGCCCTGCACCTCTGCCATCACGGTACAGCCGACCGAGCAGTGGGTGCAGACGGATTTCACCGTCTTGATCTCGCCGCCGGTGGCGGTGGCCGCGGTGGCCTGGGTTACCGTACCTCCGGTGGCGGCTACGGCCGCAAGGCCGCCGATCGCCAGACCGGACCCGCGCAGGAAGGCGCGACGGTCAACCGAAGTGTTCGCCACTTCGGAAAGGATACTTGTCCGCTGGGGGCGTCGCGCAACCCCGTTGGTCTTTTTCCTCAACATGTTTCTCTCTCCCCTTGCGCGCTAGGCCCCCGCATGGTGCCTGGCTTGCTTGGTGTTGATCGGGTGCCTCGGACAGTCGGGCGTCACGCAACCAGTCGTCCTTGGCGGGAAGTGCCTCGTCCGGTCAGAACCGGGCGGCGGCGTAATAGGCGCGCGTGTGCGCGGTGTCCTGCATCTTGTTCGACGACAGGTCGGGCTCGGCGGCTTCCGCCTCGGTTCCGGTGGTGGTCGCCACGGCGACCGCCGCAAGCGGCGCTGCCGTCGAGGCCAGTTTCAGGAAATCGCGGCGGCTGGTCGCCTCCTCGTCTTTCCGCTTCATCG
Source organism: Alloyangia pacifica (assembly GCF_003111685.1). Classification (NCBI taxonomy): domain Bacteria; kingdom Pseudomonadati; phylum Pseudomonadota; class Alphaproteobacteria; order Rhodobacterales; family Roseobacteraceae; genus Alloyangia; species Alloyangia pacifica. The sequence continues at coordinate 410,490 of NZ_CP022191.1, forward strand.
AGAGACCTCCTCTCTCAGGGTTGCGGCGGTTGCCCGCCCTTGTGCGGATCACTCCGCGCTCATCCGGAAGGCTTCGGTCTCGATCTCCATGAAGGCCCGGCCGAGACGTCCGACCGGGGCATAGAAGACCGAGTTCTTGGCGCCCTCGAGATCTGAATAGAAATGGCTCGCCCAGGGGGCGATGTGCTTGTTGAAGAAGCTCTTCTGCTGGCTCAGCGTGGCCGGGGTGCCGAAGCGCCCGACGATCATCGCGCCCATCATCTCCATCAGCGAGGCGATGTTGTCCTCGGGCTCGAAGACGTTCTCGGCGCGGGCGAGACCGCGGGCGGTCATGTCCTGGCGCAGAAGGGCGAGCGGCTTCTCGTTCAGGAAGCCGGTCAGGTAGTAGGAGGCATAGGGCAGCAGCTCGCCGCGCCCGAGACCGATGAAGAGGCGGTTGTACTCGCTCTCCACCGCCTTGGGCTTGGAGATCTTCGCCACCTTTGCCAGCGTGGTCACCGCCTCGCCGATCGGGCTGGCATCGCCGGTCAGCCCGGCGCATTGGTCGATCAGACCCTGGTCGGCGGGCCGGGAGAGGAGCAGGCCGAGGAAGTTGTAGAGGTCGGCGCGCAGGCGGTCCTCGTCGGCGATCTTTGGGGCAGTGGCTTGTGCGGCTGCGGTCATGTCAGGCGTGTCCGTCATCAGCTGGCCTCGAAGGAAAAGCGCATGCGGCGCGCGCTTGCGGGCAGGGCGCTTTCCTCGGGCTCGGGGTCAATTTGGGCGGCCTCGGCCACCTGCGGCTCGGTGGTATGCAGCGGCGGGATCTCCGGCTGCGCCTCGATGGTCGGGCCAAGGGTTTCAGGTGCGCGGATCGACGTGCTGTCGGCGTCGGCAATCTCGGCCTGATCCTCCTCCGCCTGGGGCTCGGCACTCTCGGTCTCGGTCTGCTGTCGTCCGACGTATTCGAGATGCGCCAGCAGCCCCTTGCCGACCTGATAGGTCGTTTTGAAGTCGGCAGCAGGGGTCACGCCGGTGAAGTCGGTGTCATAGTCGTTCAGCCCATCGAGGCAGGCCAGCACCGGGTTCGACCGCCAAAGGGCGCGCAGGGCACGGTTCTTCAGCCGCTTGGGCAACTGCGACTCGAGGTACTTGCGGACCATTTCGCCGTCGGTGATCTCTTCCGGCGCGGGAAGCCCGGCCTCGGCCAGCAGTTCCTCGTCGCTGCGCTCGGCCAGTTGCGCCTCGGTCTCTGCGCGGCGGGCGGTGTCCTGCGCCTGCTCGTCGGAGCGGGTCTCGGCCGCGACGGCGGCTTTTCGGCGGGACCAGAAATCCTTCATTGCAGCCTCCCTCTTTTCAGGGCGGGCGAGGCGTAGATATCCGCGGGCTTGGAAATGCGCGGATCGCCGATGCCGTCCTGCTGGCCATCCACCTTGGCACGATCCCGACGGCGTTTCACGAATTCTTCCTCTTCGTGGTAACGCTCGACGAAATCGCCGACCCAGGCCAGCAGCCCGGCGGGCATCGGCACCTTCTCGACGATGTCCTCGCCGCTGTCGCAATAGTCCTGCGCCTCGTAGGGAGAGGCGGTGATCAGCACGACCTCGAAGGGGTGTTCGCCGAGGGTCTTGCGCATCACGACGTAGACGCTGGGTTCGCGGGCAGTGATGCCATGCAGGTAGGCCTCGGTTTCGGCGCGGTAGAGCTCGAGCGATACTGTGGCGGCGTGATACTCGACCGCATCGCCCTCGCGGCGCAGCTCGCGCCAGTCGGCAGGGCCGGCGCCGGGCAGCACGGCAACGGCCCGCCAGGCCCACTTGGCCCACCGGGTGACGCCGGGAGTGCGGCGCAGGACCACGCCCACGGGCATGTATTGATCGTTGCTCGGATGACCTGTCACAGTGATGTATCCTTCCTCCCACTGTGATTGAAGCAACTAGAGCGCCTCGGGGAAGGGCCAATTTGTGCACAGCGGTATTCTGTGACCGATGGTGGACATTTTGGGTAGTCGTCGAGGGGGCAAAAATGCGGCAAGGTCAAACTGTCCAATCCGACCTTTTTACTCCGAAAAGGTGCTGCGACGCGGCATGCGAATCACACCGGCTTGGAGCGGGGCAGAGGTCTGGTCGTGGGCGGCTTTCCGCTCGCGGAATTGAGTTGTGGGATAGGGCGAATCGGGGCTAGCTACCCCCAATACCGAGCGCAAAACGGCCCGCATCCGCGCCGTTCGCCAGGAAGGAAGTCATGACCAAGACCTTGATTACATGTGATTGTATGGGCACGCAGTCCATCGATGCCGAGGCGCTCGCCAAAGCCACGGGATTCGAGGTCGCGCCGCCCTGCAAGGCACTCTGCACCAGCCAGATCGAGCGCGCCGCCAAGGGATTGACGCAGGGGAATGTTGTCCTCTGCTGCACCCAGGAGAGCCGCACCTTCGAGGCGTTGGCCGAGGAGCTCGAGGTGGAGGCCGCGCCGCTGCTCGACCTGCGCGACCGCGCCGGCTGGAGCGCCGACGGCGCGTCCAAACTACCCAAAATGTCCGCCCTCGCCGCCGAGGCCATGCTGCCCGCGGCACCGGAGAAGACCCTCGACGTCATCTCCGAGGGGCTGTGCCTGATCCTCGGCGCGCCGGAGGTAGCGCTCGAGGCGGCTGCGCAGCTGGCCCCGCATCTTGGCGTGACGGTGCTGCTCGAGCAGGCGGACGAGATCCCCGACACCCGCGCCTTCGACGTGGTCACCGGTCGTCTGCGCAAGGCCCAGGGCGCGCTTGGCCAGTTCAAGGTGACCATCGATGCGCTGCGCCAGGTGGAGCCCGGCGGGCGCGGCAGCTTCACCCTGACCGAGCCGCGCGATGCTGGAGTGTCGCAGTGCGACGTGATCCTCGACCTGCGCCGCGAGCCGCCGCTCTTCCCGGCGCATGAAAAGCGCGAGGGCTACCTGCGCGCCGATCCGGGGCGCCCGCAGGCGGTGGCGGCAGCGGTCATGGCGGCGTCGCACCTTGTCGGCACATTCGAGAAACCGCTCTACGTGCGGCTCGAACCTCTGCTTTGCGCCCATTCCCGCGCGGGCCAGACCGGCTGCACCAATTGCCTCGACCTCTGCCCCACCGGGGCGATCTCGCCCGATGGCGAGCATGTGACGGTCGATCCGATGATCTGCGCCGGCTGCGGGGCCTGTTCTTCGGCCTGCCCTTCGGGGGCGATCAGCTACGATGCGCCGCCGGTGGATCTCACCATGCGCCGCGTGCAGGTGCTGGCCAAGACCTTCCTCGACGCTGGGGGCCATGCGCCGCGCCTTCTGGTGCACGACGCGCATGGGGCCGAGATGATCCGCCTCTCGGCGCGCCACGGCGACGGGCTGCCCGCCGACGTGATCCCGCTGGAAATCCGCGCCATCGGCGCCTTCGGCCATGCCGAGAGCGTGGCTGCGCTGGCCGCCGGCTTTGCCTCGGTCACGATCTTGCCAGGTCCGGGGGCCGACCTGCCGGCGCTGCAGGCGCAGGTGGCGCTCTCGGATGCGATCAGCGGTGGCGGCAAGGTGCGCCTGCTGGAAACACCGGATCCCGACGCCATGTCCGCCGCGCTCTACGCCGAAGAGGCCCCCGCGCCGGTCGCCACGCCGGTGCGCCCGATGGGCACCCGCCGCCAGATCACCCGGCAGGCGGCGAAGGCGCTGCATCCCGGAGCCGAGAGCCTTCCGCTGCCCGAGGGCGCGCCCTATGGCGCCGTGCTGGTCGATACCGACGCCTGCACGCTGTGCCTGTCGTGCGTCTCGCTGTGCCCGTCGGGCGCGCTCGGCGACAACCCGGACCTTCCGCAGCTGCGCTTCCAGGAGGACGCCTGCCTGCAGTGCGGGCTCTGCGCCAACGTCTGCCCCGAGGATGCGATCACCTACGAGCCGCGCCTTCTGCTCAGCGACGAGGCGCTCGAGCAGCGCGTTGTCAACGAGGAAGAGCCCTTTGCCTGCATCGAGTGCGGCACGCTTTTCGGGGTGAAATCGACCATTGACCGGATCACCGAAAAGCTTCAGTCCCACGCCATGTTCGGCGGCGACAAGCTGCGGATGATCCAGATGTGTGACGACTGCCGGGTGAATGCGCAGTACCATGCACAGGACAACCCGTTTGCCGCCGGCGAGCGTCCGCGTCCCCGGACCACGGACGATTACCTCAGCAAACGGCGCGACCACTGAATGCCGAGCCACAGGAGGCCCGAATGAGCGACGATTTCAACATGTCCATGCGCAAGTTCCTCAAGCAGGTGGGCGTCACCTCGCAGCAGGCCATCGAGGAGGCCATGCGCGGCAGCGACACGGCCGGGAAGAGTTTTGCCGTGAAAGCCGTGATCACCATCGAAGAGCTCGGTCTGACCCATGAGGTCACGGGCGAGATCAAGGGACAGGAGTAAACCCTTGCCAGCCAGCAGAGAGGCGGTTCAGGCCGTCCTGAAGAGCGTCGCCGATCCGGTTGCGGGCGGCGACATCATGTCGAGCGGCGTCGTGCGCGCGCTGAATGTGGACGAGGCGGGCGCGGTGCGTTTCGTCATGGAGATCCCGCCCAGCCAGAGCGCCGCCTACACCAAGATCAAGGATCAGGCCGAGAACGCGCTCAAGGCCACCGAGGGTGTCTCGGCGGTCTCGATCGTGCTGACCGGCCACACCGAGAAGGCGCCGCCCGATCTGAAGATGCGCAAGGCCGAGCCGCAAGGCCCGCAGCGCATCCCGGGGGTAAACCACATCATCGCGATTGCCTCGGGCAAGGGCGGGGTCGGCAAGTCCACCGTCTCGTCCAACATCGCCTGCGCGCTCGCGCAGCAGGGGCGGCGCGTGGGTCTGCTGGATGCCGATGTCTACGGGCCGAGCCAGCCGCGCATGCTCGGTGTCTCGGGCCGTCCTGCCTCGCCCGATGGCAAGACCATCCTGCCGCTGCGCAACCACGGCGTCACCATGATGTCGATCGGCCTGATGACCAACGAGGATCAGGCGGTGGTCTGGCGCGGCCCGATGCTGATGGGCGCGCTGCAGCAGATGATGATGCAGGTGCAATGGGGGGCGCTCGACGTGCTGATCGTCGATCTGCCGCCGGGCACCGGCGACGTGCAGATGACGCTGAGCCAGAAGGCGCATGTGGACGGGGCCATCGTGGTCAGCACGCCGCAGGACGTGGCGCTGCTCGATGCGCGCAAGGGTATCGACATGTTCAAGCAGCTGAACGTGCCGATCCTCGGCATGGTGGAGAACATGAGCACCCACGTCTGCTCGAACTGCGGCCATGAAGAGCATGTCTTCGGCCATGGCGGCGTCGCCGCCGAGGCGGCGAAGCTCGGCGTGCCGCTGCTCGCCGAGGTGCCGCTCGACCTGCAGATCCGCCTCGCCTCGGACGGCGGTGCGCCGATCGTGGTGAGCCAGCCCGACAGCGCGCAGGCACAGGCGTTCCACGCCATCGCCTCGGCGCTGGTGGCGCAGGGGGTGGCATGAGCACCACCGACGCGCTTGCCTTCCCGCCCCTTCTGTGGGGCGAGGAGGTGACCACCGATGCCTTTGACCACGCCTGCCAGCGCGCTCTTCTGGGCTGCGATGCCGGGCTGGTCGCCTACCGGATCACGGCGGACGTGCTGCAGGGGGCGCTGGTCTTCGCCCCCGAGGTGCCGCTCAAGCAGGCCTTGTCGATGCTGCCGCTCTGCGGCGTCGGTTTCCAGAACGCGCTTGGCGTCATGGCGCCGCCCGAGGTCTCGGTGCACTTGGACTGGGACGGCGGCATCCGGATCAACGGCGCCGCCTGCGGGCGGTTCCGCTGCATGGCCTCGACGAGTGATCCCGCCCAGGTGCCGGACTGGCTGGTCATCGGCTTCACCCTGCCGCTGATCCCCGAGAGCGACCGTCCCGGCGACACCCCCGACCAGACCTCGCTCTTCGCCGAGGGCTGCGCCGAGGTGCAGCCGCCCGCGTTGCTGGAAGCCTGGGCGCGTCACACGCTGAACTGGGTCAACCGCTGGGAGGACGAGGGCAGCCGCGCGCTGCACACCGACTGGCGCGCACTGGCGCAGGACATGGGCGAGGAGGTCACGCAGAACGGGCTTTCCGGCACCTTCCTCGGCGTCGACGAGGACTTCGGCATGTTGCTGCGCGACGGCGAGACCACCCATCTCATTCCGCTCACCACCCTGCTTGACCCCGCCCCTTGAAGGAATTTGCATGAAGCTTGCCCGCGCCATCCATTTCGACGAAAGCGACACCCGCGTCTTCGCCTCGCCCGCCCGCACCGGGGAATGGTGCATCTCGGGCGGCTTCGAGTTCTCCAACTGGACCGAGGGCGATCTTACCGGCAAGGCGCGGCAGGCCTTTGCCAACGGATGGCTGGGGCTCGAGACCTTCGGCCGGGTGACCTTTGTCGCGGTGACCAATGCCGAGCCCGCCGAGATGCAGGCGCTGACCGACCTTTTGGCCGAGCACTTTGTGACCTATTACGGCGCGCCTTCGGTCGAGGCCGCGCGCCCGGTCGCCGCCGAAGAGCTGGCGCAGATGGTCGAGCTCTGCGACGACCACCCGGCCAACACCCTGCTCACCGTCGCCCGCGAGCTGACCGAGGCCGGGGTGCGCGAGAGCTACCGGGTGATCGAGGCCAGCGACGCCGGGCTCGAGCAGTTCGCCATCCACGGCTCGCTCGACGACCCGCACGGCCACCACCACTGAGGCGCGCCCAGATCCGGCCCCCAAATCGGGCCCGACGATCCAGACTGACCGGGGGCGAGGGCCGTGCTAGGCTCGCTCCGACATGAAAGCGAAGTCCCGCCCGATGATCTCCGTCCGCCTGCGCCTGCTGATCCTTGCGCTTGCGCCGCTCGTCCTGCTGATGCCGCTCCTGCTGCTGCTCGGCATGACCCGCTGGACCGAGGATTACGACAAGGTGCTGGCGGCCAACGTGCAGAGCGACCTGCGCATCGCCGAGCAATATCTCTCGCAGCTCATGGCGCGCACCGGCGAAGAGCTGTCGGGGGTGTCGGGCTCCGTCGCCTTTGCCGAAGCCTTTGCAGACGGCGTGCCGGACCGCCAGTTCTTGCTCAACAAACGCTCTGAACTGCAACTGGATTTCCTCTACTACCTGCCAGCCTCCGAGGTGCCCAAGGCCGCCGCCGACTGGCCGGTGATCGCCGCCGCGGGGCAGGGCACGACCCGGACCGCCATCGACATCTTCCCGGAAGAGGCGCTCGCGGCGCTGCCGCGCGACCTCGCGGCTCGGGCGCGTATCGATCTGATCAAGACACAGGCCGCCGTGCCCACCGAGCGCAGGGTCGAAGACCGCGGCATGGTGGTTCATGCAGCCAGCCCGGTCTCGCTGCCGGGGCGCGAGGGCGTGCTGGTCGGGGGCATCCTGCTCAACAGCAACCTCGGCTTCATCGATGCGATCAATGCACTGGTCTATCTCAACCCGGTCACCGGCGGCGCGCGGCAGGGCACCGCGACGCTCTTCCTCGACGACGTGCGCATCTCGACCAACGTCCGGCTGTTCGAGGACGTGCGGGCGCTCGGCACGCGGGTCTCGGCGTCGGTTCGGCAGGCGGTGCTGGGCGAGGGGCGGACCTGGCTCGACCGCGCCTTCGTGGTCAATGACTGGTACATCTCGGGGTATCTGCCGCTCACCGACAGTTTCGGCAAGCGGGTTGGCATGCTTTACGTCGGCTTCCTCGAGGCGCCTTTCGCCGAGGCCAAGCGCGCCGCCTACCTGTGGATGATGGCGGCCTTCGCGGCGGTGCTGGCGCTTTCCGCGCCGGTGTTCCTGTGGATGGCGAAGGGCATCTTCGCCCCGCTCGAGCGGATGACCCACACGATGCGGCGGGTGGGGCGGGGCAACCTCTCGGCACGCATCGGCCCGGTGGGACTGGACGAGATCGGCCAGGTGGCGGCGCATCTCGACGGGCTTCTCGACCAGGTGCAGGATCGGGACCTGAAACTGCGGGCCTGGGCGGAGGAGCTGGAGGACCGGGTCGATCAGCGCACAGCCGAACTGCGCGAGGCAAATTCCAAGCTCGAAGACACCTACCGCCAGCTCGTGATGAGCGAGAAACTCGCCTCGATCGGCGAAATCACTGCAGGGGTTGCGCATGAGATCAACAACCCGATGGCGGTGATCCAGGGCAACGTCGAGGTGATCCGCATGGAACTGGGCGAGGCCGCCGCGCAAGTCGAGACCGAGCTGTCGCTCATCGACCGGCAGATCATGCGGATGGAGGCCATCGTCGGAAAACTGCTGAAATTCGCCCGCCCTGCCGAGTTCTCTGACTGCGGCGAGACCGTCGATCTGGCGCCTCTGGTCGAGGATTCCCTGCTGCTGGTCGAGCACGCGCTGAGCAAGGGCGCGATCACGGTCGAGACCGAACTGCCCGCCCTGCGGCAGGTGACCATCGACGCGGGCGAGATGCAGCAGGTGGTGATCAACCTCATCCTCAACGCGGCGCAGGCGATGGGCGGGACAGGGCGTCTTTCGCTTTTGCTCTCCGAAGAGGCGCGGGACGGCCTGCCGGGCGTGGCGCTGGTGGTGCGCGATACCGGGCCTGGCATCCCGCCAGAGAACCTGCCGTCGCTCTTCGATCCCTTCTTCACCACCCGCCGCGGCGAAGGCACCGGGCTGGGCCTGTCGATCTCGCAAAGCATCGTGCAGCGGGCGGGCGGGTTGATCACCGCCGCCAATGCGCCGGACGGCGGGGCGGTCTTCACCGTCTGGCTGCCAGAGGCGGGCTGAGAGCGGGTCGCGCGCGCCGCCCCGCTACGCCGCCGTGACCCGCACCGCCGAGAACTTGAACTCGGGGATCTTGCCATAGGGGTCGATCGCCGGGTTGGTGAGGATGTTCGCCGCCGCCTCGACATAGGCGAAGGGCAGGAACACCATGTCGGGCGCCACCGCGCGGTCTGCACGGGCCATGACCTCGATCTCGCCGCGCCGTGTCTGCAGCCTGACCATGCCGCCGGGCTCGACGCCCAGCTTGCGCAGGGTCGAGGGGTGCAGCGAGCAGTTGGCGCCGGGCTCCACCGCGTCGAGCACCTTCGAACGGCGCGTCATCGAGCCGGTGTGCCAATGCTCGAGCTGCCGCCCCGTGGTCAGGATCATCGGGTAATCGGCGTCGGGCGTCTCGTCCGGCGGGATCACCGAGGCGGGGGTGAACCGCGCCCGGCCGCCTTCGCGCGGGAAGCCGTCGCCAAACACGATGGGCTGACCGGGATCCTCGGGCGAGAGCGACGGATAGGTCACCGCGTCCTCGCGCTCCAGCCGCTCCCATGTGATATTGTCGAGCGAGGGCATGCCGCGCGCCATCTCGGCGAAGACCTCGCGCGGGTGGCTGTAGGTCCAGCCTAGCCCCAGCCGCTGCGCCAGCTCGACCGTGATCGCCCAGTCCTCGCGGGCGTCGCCCGGGGGCGTGGCCCCGGCGCGGCCCATCTGCACCTGCCGGTTGGTGTTGGTCACGGTACCGGTCTTTTCGTAGAAGGCGGCGGCGGGCAGGATCACGTCGGCGTAATTGGCGGTCTCGGTCAGGAAGATGTCCTGCACCACGAGGTGCTCGAGCTTGGCCAGCGCGGCGCGGGCATGGGTCACATCCGGGTCCGACATGGCCGGGTTCTCGCCGAGGATGTACATGCCGCGGATCGCGCCATCATGTACCGCGTCCATGATCTCGGTGACCGTGAGGCCCTTCTGGCCGCTGAAGTCCTCCGAGCCCCAGATCTCGGTGAAGGCCGAGCGCACGCCGTCGTCGGTCACGTCCTGGTAGTCGGGCAGGAACATCGGGATGAGTCCCGCATCGGACGCCCCCTGCACGTTGTTCTGGCCGCGCAGCGGGTGCAGCCCGGCGCCCGGCTTGCCGACGTTGCCGGTCATCAGCGCGAGAGAGATCAGGCAGCGCGAATTGTCGGTGCCGTGGATGTGCTGGCTGACCCCCATGCCCCAGAAGATCATCCCCGCCTTGCCCTTGGCGAAGGTGCGGGCGACATCGCGCACCGTGGCGGCGTCGATGCCGGTCAGATCCTCGAGCGTCTCGGGGCCGAAACCGGCGAGGTGCTGCTTCTCGTGCTCCCAGTTCTCGGTGAAGCGGTCGATATAGGCCTGATCGTAAAGCCCTTCCTCGACGATCACCGACATGATCGAGTTGAGCAGGGGCACGTCGGCGCCGGGGCGGAACTGCACCATGTGGCTGGCGAAGCGCTTCAGCGCCTGGCCGCGCGGGTCCATGACGATGAGCTTGCCGCCACGCTTGGCGAACTGCTTGAAGAAGGTCGCGGCGACCGGGTGGTTCTCGATCGGGTTGGCGCCGATGACGATGGCGACATCAGCGTTCTCGATCTCGTTGAAGGTGGCCGAGACCGCCCCCGAGCCGACGTTCTCCATCAGCGCCGAGACCGAGGACGCATGGCAAAGACGCGTGCAATGGTCGACGTTGTTGTGGCCAAAGCCCTGCCGGATCAGCTTCTGAAAGAGATAGGCCTCTTCGTTGGTGCATTTGGCCGAGCCGAAACCGGCCACCGTCTCGCCGCCCTGGTCGCGCAGCTTCGCCAGACCGCTGGCCGCGACCTCCATCGCCTCGTCCCACGACGCCTCGCGGAAATGGGTGAAGGGGTTGGCAGGATCGACGTTCAGCCCCTTCTCGGCGCCTTCCAGGCGGATCAGCGGCTTGGTCAGCCGGTGCGGGTGGTGGATGTAATCGAAGCCGAAGCGGCCCTTAACGCAAAGCCGACCCTCGTTGGCAGGGCCGTTGATCCCCTCGACGTATTTGACCTTGCCGTCCTTCAGCTTCAGCGAGACTTGGCAGCCGACGCCGCAGAAGGGGCAGACCGATTGCACCGCCTCATCGAAGTCGCGGCTGTCGCCGTGCTGGGCCGCGTCCACCACGGTGGCGGGCATCAGCGCGCCGGTGGGGCAGGCCTGCACGCATTCACCGCAGGCGACGCAGGTGCTTTCGCCCATGGGGTCGTCCATGTCGAAGACGGGGAAAGCGTCATGCCCCCGGTCCGCCATGCCGATCACGTCGTTCACCTGCACCTCGCGGCAGGCGCGGACGCAGAGGTTGCACTGGATGCAGGCATCCAGATTGACCTTCATTGCCACGTGGCTGTCATCGAGCAGCGGGATGCGGGCCTCTTCGAGCCTGGGGAAACGGCTGTCGGAAACCCCGGTCAGGTCGGCCATGTCCCACAGGTGCGAGCCGCGGTCGTGTGCCTGCGCGCGTTCGGGCTGGTCTGCCAGAAGCAGCTCCATCACAAGCTCGCGCGATTTCTTCGCGCGGGCGCTGTCGGTGGTCACCTTCATGCCCTCGGCGGGCGCGCGGCAGCACGAGGCCGCCAACGTGCGCTCGCCGTCGATCTCGACCATGCAGGCGCGGCAGTTGCCGTCGGGCCGGTAGCCCGGCGCCTCCTTGTGGCACAGGTGCGGGATGGTGGTGCCGAGCCGCTTGGCGACCTGCCAGATGGTCTCTCCTGGGAGGGCGGTGACCTCCTGCCCGTCGAGGATGAAGGAGGTCTGGGGAAGGTTCGATCCGTCAGCCATGGTGTGCAGCTCCGGGGGTCAAAGTCTTGGGAGAGGCGCAAGGAAATGTGCGGCGAAATTGGTCCCGGGCCGCGTCCGACTGAGCGGAGGACGGCTGCGGCCCGGGAAAATGCGCGCGGGCAGGGGGACGGGAGGGGGCCGCGCGCATCATTTCACCTCCTCGGGGAAGTGCTTCATCACCAATCGGATCGGGTTCGGGGCCGCCTGGCCCAGGCCGCAGATCGAGGCGTCGGTCATCACCTGGCAGAGGTCCTCGAGCAGCTCCCCGTCCCAGCTTTCGGCCTGCATCAATTTCACCGCCTTCTCGCAGCCGACACGGCAGGGCGTGCATTGGCCGCAGCTCTCTTTTTCGAAGAACTTCAGCATGTTGAGAGCCGCACCGCGGGCGCTGTCCTGATCCGACAGCACCACCACGGCGGCGGAGCCGATGAAGGTGCCATGCGGCTGCAACGTGTCGAAATCGAGCGGCACGTCGCCCAGCGAGGCCGGCAGCAAGCCCGAGGATGGCCCCCCCGGCTGATAGGCCTTGAACACATGACTCTCGGCCATGCCGCCCGCGGCCTCGATAAGATCATTGATCGTGCTGCCGGCAGGCAGCACGTAGACGCCCGGATTGGCGACACGGCCGGAGAGCGAGTAGCTGCGCATCCCCTTGCGATCGTTGTGCGCGACCTCGGACTTGATCGCGTGCCCCTCGCGGGCGATGCGGCCGATCCAATGCAGGGTCTCGACATTGTGCACCAGCGTCGGGCGGTCGAAGATGCCCACCTGCGCCACGAAGGGCGGGCGCAGCCGCGGCATGCCGCGCTTGCCCTCGATGGATTCGATCATCGCCGATTCTTCGCCGCAGATGTAGGCGCCCGCGCCGCGGCGCAGATCGATGTAGCCGGGCTGCACGATCCCCGCGGCCTCGAGCGCGGCAATCTCCTTGTGCAGGATGTGAAGGATCGCCGGATACTCGTCGCGCATGTAGATGAAGCAGGTCTCGGCCTCGACTGCCCATGCGGCGATCAGCATGCCTTCGAGCATCATGTGCGGCGTGCGTTCGAGATAGAAGCGGTCCTTGAAGGTGCCGGGCTCGCCCTCGTCGCCGTTCACCGCAAGGTAGCGCGGACCGGGGTTGGCGCGCACGAAGCCCCACTTCTTGCCCGAGGAGAACCCCGCGCCGCCCATGCCGCGCAGACCGGCGGCGAAGATCTCCTCCTGCACCTTCTCCCAGTCGCCGCTTTCGCGCAGGGTCAGCAGCCGGTCATAGCCACCGCCCGCCCGATAGGTCTCGAAGTCCTCGTAGGCGGGGATCACCGGCTCGAAATCGCCCTTGTCGATCGCCGAGCGAATTTTCTGAGGCGTGGCGTGATCGACGTGCAGATGGCCGATCTCGACCGTCGGGCCGGTGTCGCAGCGGCCCATGCAGGGCGCGCGCAGCACGCGGACCTTCGCGGGGTCATGCCCGGCGCAGAGCGCGTCAAAGAGGGCCTCCGACCCCGCCATCTCGCACGACAGCGAGTCGCAGACGCGAATGGTCAGGTCGGGCGGCGGGGTCTCGCCTTCCTTTACCGGGTCGAAATGGGCGTAGAAGGTGGCGACCTCCCAGACCTCGGCCATCGACAGCCGCATCTCCTCGGCCAACGCGCGCAGGTGTGCCGCAGAGAGGTGGCGGTAGCGGTCCTGGATCAGGTGCAGGAATTCGATCAGCAGATCGCGCCGGCGCGGGCGGTCGCCGAGCAGCGCCTTCACCTCGTCCCATGCGCGGTCGTCGAGCTGTCGGCCCTTCGGCGTGGCGCGTCCCTTGCCGCCCTTGCGGCCGGATTTCCAGATCCCCTGCTGCTGATCCAGCGCCATCGAATGCCTCCCTGTCGTTGCGGTGGGTATCCGTTCTTGGGGCATAGGGTCATTGCCGGTCAATATCGCTGTGCCGTCAATTGATAGGCATTCTCTATCAAAGGCGGCAGCAGACGGATGGACAGCGCCGGGCCGTCTGCTATTGAGAGCGCATGACTTGGGATCAGGAACTTGATGCGCGCGGGCTGCTTTGCCCGCTTCCGGTGCTCAAGGCGCGCAAGCGCCTGCAGGGCATGGGATCGGGAGAGGTGCTGCGGGTGGTCGCGACCGACCCGGCGGCGGTGATCGACGTGCCGCATTTCTGCAACGAGGCCGGCCATGCGCTGGTAGGTCAGGCGGACGAGGGCGCGGCGCAGGTCTACCTGATCCGCAAGGGCTGAGGTCCGGCTTCGGCCTGCCTCAGACCAGCCCGAAGGACGCGTAGGGGATGTAGCGCACCGGCGTACCCGGCGTGACCTCGAGCGCTCCGTCCGGCAGCTCCACCAGCCCGTCCGCCCACGAGAGCCCGCTGATCCGCCCCGAGCCTTCTGAGCTGAAGACCTCCGCCGCGCCGTCTTCGTTCAGCCGTGCCCGCAGGTATTCGCGCCGGCCCGGCTTCTTGCGCTTTTGAAAGGCGGCGGGGACGGTGAACCCCTGCGGCTCGGTCCAGCCCGCGCCGGAAAGAAGCGACAGGGCGGGGCGCGCGAAGATCAGCGCGCAAACCAGCGCCGCCACCGGGTTGCCCGGCAGACCGAAGACCGGCACGCCCTCCCACATCGCCAGCGCCAGCGGACGCCCGGGTTTCAGCGCGATGCGCCAGCTCGACAGGGTGCCGCGGGCGCGCAGCAGCGCCGAGACGTGGTCCTCGTCGCCCGCCGAGGCGCCGCCCGACGTCAGGATCACATCCGCCTCGCGCGCGCCTTCGTGCAGGCGCTCCGCGATGTCCTCGGCGTCGTCGCCGACGTGGCCGAGGTCGACCGGCTCGTAGTGCCAGCCCTGCGCCAGCGACAGCAGCATGGGACGGTTGGCGTCCCAGATCTGATGCGGCGCGGCGGGCAGGTCGGGCGAGGCAATGATCTCGTCGCCGGTCGACAGCACGCCCACCCGCAGCGGACGGTGCACCGGCAGCTCGGCGATGCCGAGCGCCGAGGCCAGCGCCAGGTCGGGCGCGCGCAGGCGGCGGCCCTTGCGCAGGGCAAGATCACCGGCAGCCATGTCTTCGCCGGCCTTGCGGGTGTTGGCGCGCGGCTTGAGTGGCCCGTCGAAGACCACAGTTGTGCCATCGGTGTTGGTATCTTCCTCGAGCACGACCGTATCGACCCCCTCGGGCAGGATCGCCCCGGTGAGGATGCGCACCGCATCGCCCGACGGCACGGCGTCAGCATAGGGCTGCCCGGCGGCCGCGCGGCCCGCCACCAGCGGCAGGCGCTGCACGCCGCTGCCGGTTGCGGCATGGGCAAAGCCGTAGCCATCCACCGCGGAGTTCGGCATCGGAGGGTTCGAGCGTTTGGCCGCCACATTCGCCGCCAGCACGCGGCCCGCTGCGCGGGCCGTGGCAATCGTCGTGGTGCCGGTCACCGGGCTGAGCGCGGCGCGCAGCTTGGCGAGCGCCTCGTCGACGGGCACCCAGCTCACGCCCTGCGGCATGGCGAAACAATCGTCGCGCAGGCGCGGCGGAAGGAGGGGGCTGTCGGGATCGGAGGGCATGGGGGCCTCGCTGGGTTGGGGAAAGGCGCGATGCGCGGCCCGGATCAGGGTCTCCTCGTGGCCGAGTCCGAGGATCCAGCCTTCCACCGCATCGCCCTCGCGGGTCATCGCGTCAAGCTGCTGTGGGTCGAGCGCGCGCAGCGCCCCGGCAAGGATGCGCACCTGCGCGCGGTCCTTGATCTCGTCCGGCTCGGCCAGCGCGGCCACGGTCTTCGCGATCAGCGAGGGAAAGAGCTCGACCAGCGTGATCGGCGTGTCGTGCTGCTCGAAGGGGCGGACCGAGAGATCGGCGCCGAAGCGCGCGCGCAGGGCCTGCAGGCGGGGGATCCCGAGCAGCGCCTGCGAGCCGACCGAGCCGGTGGTGTAGAGCTTCCACACCGTCTGCGCGCCGGGGGTGGCGTCGCACGTGCGCCGTTCAGGCATCCCGTGGCCGTCCCGGCGCGTGCCCTTGCTCGGCAGGCGCGGGTCGTCAAAGGTCTCGGGGCAGCCCCAGAACGGGCCGATCCCGGGGAAGAGATCGTTCAGCTCGGCGGCGACTTGAAAGCGGTTGTTGGCATTGTCCGGCGCATCCTCGATGCGCGCCGCCAGCGCCTCCCAGAGCCGCAGCGGACCCGGCGTACCGGTGAGCGCCTCGGCAAAGCCCTTCGGATAGGCGAAGGGGAAGTCGAACCCCGCCAGCACCCGCCGCCCGGCATCGCGCTCGGTCTCAAAGAGGGTAGCGAGGGTGTCGGTCGCGTCCGCGCGGGTCCGGTGGTAGCTGGCCTCGACGCCGCCTTCGCGGGCGATGCCGATCCAGATCGCATCCTTCGACGGCTTGGCGGGCGAGGGTTTCGAGGCCCCCGACCAGTCCACGACGACGAAGGTGTCGAAGCTCACAAGCCCACCTCGCGCAGGATGAAATCGGTGATGGCGGCGGTGTCGTCGAGGTCAAAGCGGGGCAGGGCGGTCTCCACCACGCTGTCGGCGGCCACGGCGCGGATGCTGGCGTTGGCGGGCGAGAGCAGCGGTTTGCCGGTTTCGGCCCGGTGCGCCTCGATCTTCGGGTGCGGCGCGGACTTGTAGCCCTCGATCAGCACCAGATCGACCGGGCTCAGCCTGGTCAGCAGCTCCTCCAGCGGTGGCTCGGGCGCATCGCGCAGCTCCTGCATTAGCGCCCAGCGATGCGGCGAGGCGAGCAGCACCTCGTGCGCGCCGGCCTGCCGGTGCCTGTAGCTGTCGCGGCCGGGCTGATCGACATCGGTGCTGTGATGCGCGTGCTTGAGCGTCGAGACCGACAGACCCCGGGCGCAGACCTCCGCCACCAGCCGCTCCATCAGCCCGGTCTTGCCGCAGTTCTTGCTGCCCGTGACGCCGTAGATCCTCACGACGCCAGCGCCTCGGCCCGCGCCAGATCTTCGGGCGTGTTGACGTTGAAGAAGGGATCGAAGGGCTCGGCGGGGAAGAGCGCCTCGCCCGCGCCGTGCTGGTCGGTCCAGAGCACGACCTTGCGCAGACCACCCTCGAGCGCGGCGCGCAGGTCGTCTCGCAGCGACACCGGCCAGAGGCCGAACGTGGGGTGCCGGTTGATCTTCTTGCCGCCGCCGGACTTCAGCGCTTCGTCCCCGGAGCGCGGTGTGCAGGCCAGCGCCAGCAGGTGCGGCGCCTCCTCGGCGGCGAGCAGCAGGCGCGGCACCAGATCGCAGGGAAAGAAGGGCGTGTCGGCGGCCACCGTCACGATGCTGTCGGCCCCCTGCTCGGCGGCCCAGTCGAGACCCGCCAGCACGCCCGCCAGCGGGCCGGGGAAGCCGGCGATCGTATCGGGCAACACCGGCAGGCGATAGCGGGCAAAGCGCGCGGCCTCGCCGTTGGCATTGAGCGCCAGCCCGCCCACTTGCGGCTCGATCCGGTCGATCACGCGTTGCAGGAGGGGCGCGCCGCCGATCTCCAGCAGCCCCTTGTCGCCGCCGCCCATGCGCGTGGCGAGGCCGCCTGCGAGGATCACCCCAAGCGGCTGTTGCAGCAGGCGGCTCATTCTGCGGCCTCATCGGCGGATTTGCGACGGGACTTGCGGTCTTCCTCGGGCACCGAGGCAGGATCCACATCGCGCAGAAGCCGCTCTTCGCCCGACAGGCACACGAAGCGCTGCCCGCGCATCCGGCCGATCAGCGTCAGCCCCACCTGCCGGGCGATCTCGACGCCCCAGGCGGTGAAGCCGGAGCGCGAGGCCAGCACGGGAATGCCCATCAGCGCGGTCTTGATCACCATCTCCGAGGTCAGCCGCCCGGTGGTGTAGAGGATCTTGTCCTCGGACCCCAGCCCGTGTTGAAACATGAAGCCCGAGATCTTGTCGACGGCGTTGTGCCGCCCGACATCTTCCATGTAGACCAAAGGCTTGTCCCGCTCGCAAAGCACGGTGCCATGGATCGCCCCGGCCTCGAGATAGAGCGAGGGGGTGGTGTTGATCTCTTTCGCTAAGGCATAGAGCCAAGAGGTGCGGACCTCGGCTTGCGGCAGGGTCAGCCCCTCGAGCCCCTCCATCATGTCGCCGAAGACGGTGCCGACGGCGCAGCCCGAGGTGCGGGTCTTCTTCTGCACCTTTTCCTCGTAGGAGGTCTCGCGAAGGGTGCGCACGACGACGGTCTCGATCTCGTCGTCGTAATCGACGCCGGTCACCACGTCATCGGCGCGCAGCATCCCCTGATTGCGCAGGAACCCCAGCGCCAGATACTCGGGATAGTCGCCGATGGTCATCGCCGTGACGATTTCCTGGCGGTTGAGATAGATGGTGAGCGGGCGCTCCTCGACCACCGAGATCTCGGTCTCGGCACCGGTCTGGTCGGTGCCCGAGATGCGCCGGGTGAGGCGCGGGTCGGCGGGGTTCGGGAGCAGGGGAATTTCGGGCATGCGGGTGATCTTGCGCCTCCTCTGGCCTGCACGTCGGGCATCTTGTAACCTGCGACGCGGAGTTTCAAGGGGACGAGCATGCTTGGGTACGTAACGGGTCTGGGCCGCGGCGAGGTCGATGTGCTGATGTGCGAGGTGGCGCGCCGCCTGCGCGCCGAGGGCGTGCCGCTCGCCGGCGCTGTGCAGCACAACATCGAGACCGGGCCGACCAGCAAGTGCCACATGGACCTGCAGGTCCTGAGCGGCACGGACGTCGTGCGCATCAGCCAGGACCTCGGGGCGCTGTCGCGCGGGTGTCGGCTCGATCCGCAGGGGCTCGAGCGGGTCGTCGGGCTGGTGAGCGCCGGGCTGCAGAAGGGCGCGGCGTTGCTGCTGGTCAACAAGTTCGGCAAGCAGGAGGTCGACGGCCGCGGCTTCCGTCCGGTGATCGGCGAGGCGCTGTCGGCGGGCGTGCCGGTGCTGGTGGCGGTGAACGCCGGCAACCTGGATGCCTTCCTCGCCTTCGCAGAGGATCTGGCCGAGCCGCTTGCTCCGGATGTCGATGCGGTGACCGACTGGTGCCGCGCGCGGATCCGCGAGGCGCAGGCGGCCTAAAGCCTCAGAGCCAGATCGTCGCGCAGCGGTTGCCGCTCTCGGCGATGATCTTGGCACCCGCGCTGAGCGCGATCTGCAGCATGGCGCGGTTGTCGTGGGAGAAACTGGCCTCTACGGTCTCGATCCCCATCTCCCGCGCATGGCCGAGCGCGGCGGAAAAGAGCTGCCGCCCGTAGCCGCACCCCTGATAGGCATCCTCGACCGAGAGCGCGATCTCGGCATGGGTCTTGGCGACGCGGTAAATCTCGAGCACGGCGCGGGTGTCGCCGTCGGCTTCCAGTCCCAGAACCAGATCAGGACGGCAGGACTCGGCGCGGCGCTTCAGCCACTCGTCGCCGACGCGGCTGTGAAAGCGGCTGCGGATCGCCGCGGCGCTGAGGCGCTTCCAATGGCCATAGAGCAGCGCCGCCGCCCGATGGACGGAGCCTTCGGTCGTTACGGTTCTCAGCACTGCCTCTGCGGTCGCCATGGGTCATCCTTTCTGCACCGGCGGTGAGATAGAGATGGGCGGCCTGTCGGACCACCGACAATTCGGAGATCCCGCCATGCACCCGGGTCATAACAACGACGTGATCAGTTCGTGGCGGCGCTCATTACAGAAAGCCGTGGTGCGGAGGCGCGCCGCAGACTTCCTGATCCTGATGTTTCCACCCGGGGGCGCGGCTCGAGCGGCGCGGGACATGGTGCCAAGCTCAAATCAGGTCCTGCGCGTGCTCAGCCTTTTGTCGCGGCGCGGTACCACTGGACGATCTCGCGGCGCGCCGCCGGGTCCATCTGGATGGCGTTGGGCGGTGGCATGGCGTGGCTGGCGCCGGCCTGCAGGAAGATCAGCCGCGCGTGGCGGGCGACGTCGGATTCGGTCTCGAGCACCACGCCCTTGGGCGGGTGGTGCAGCCCGTCCCACGAGGGCTCGCGCGCATGGCACATCGAGCAATTGCCGATCACCGCGTGATAGGCGTCCTCGAAGCCCGCCGCCCCCGCGAAACGCTGCTCGGCGGCGGTGAGCGGCCGGGCCTCGGCCTCCTCGTAGGTATCCAGCATCGGCGCGGTGGAGAGCCAGGCGATGGCGATGAAGAGCAGCGCGGTCACCGCCCAGGTCCAGTAGGGCGCCTTCTTGCGCGCGTGCATCGTGTTGAAGAAATGCCGGATCGTCACGCCCATGAGGAAGACCAGGCAGGGAATGATCCAGGCGTTCTCGGTGGCGAAGGCCAGCGGGTAGTGGTTCGACAGCATCAAAAAGACGACCGGCAGCGTCAGGTAGTTGTTGTGCGTCGAGCGCAGCTTGGCGATCTTGCCGTACTTGGGATCGGGGGTGCGGCCGTTCTTCAGGTCGTCCACCACGATGCGCTGGTTCGGCATGATGATGAAGAAGACGTTGGCGGTCATGATCGTCGCGGTGAAGGCGCCGAGGTGCAAGAGCGCGGCGCGGCCGGTGAACACCTGGGTGTAGCCCCAGGACATCACCACCAGCATCCCGAAGAGCAGCACCATCAGCAGCGTCGGCGTCTCGCCGAGCTTGGACTTGCAGAGCCGGTCGTAGACCAGCCAGCCGAGGGTCAGCGACAGCGCCGAGATCACGATGCCCTGGAAGAGCGAGATGTCGGCCTTGGTAGGATCGATCAGGAAAAGCTCGCCGCCGGCCCAGTAGACGATCATCAAGAGCGCCGCGCCCGAGAGCCAGGTGGCATAGCTCTCCCATTTGAACCAGGTCAGGTGGTCGGGCATGGTCTCGGGCGCCACGAGGTACTTCTGCACGTGGTAGAACCCGCCGCCATGGACCTGCCATTCCTCGCCATGCGCGCCGACCGGCAGGTGCGGCGCCTTGCGCAGGCCGAGGTCGAGCGCGATGAAATAAAAGGACGAGCCGATCCAGGCGATCGCGGTGATCACGTGCAGCCAACGCACGGCAAAGCCGAGCCAATCCCAGAGGATCGCGAGATCATACATGCCGGTCTCTCCCTGATGCAGTTTGTTGCGGCACTCTAGGCCGCGAGCAATTATTCTGCTATCTCCAGCAACATCCAAGCAGTTTCAAGTTTTGCCGAAGAATGTCCTATCTCGACAATATCCGCACCTTCGTCCGTGTCTACGAGTTGGGCAGCATGTCCGCCGCAGGCCGCGACCTGCGAATCTCACCGGCGGGGACCTGCGGGCCGAGAACCGGGAAAAACTGCCCGGAAATCTAGCCTTACCCGAGGTGCGGCAGGCCGCTTGCGGCGCGGTGGCCGTGGCGGCGCTGGCCAGCGAAATTTCTCC
Source organism: Alloyangia pacifica (assembly GCF_003111685.1). NCBI lineage: Bacteria > Pseudomonadati > Pseudomonadota > Alphaproteobacteria > Rhodobacterales > Roseobacteraceae > Alloyangia > Alloyangia pacifica. The sequence goes on from NZ_CP022191.1 coordinate 431,257, forward strand.
TCGCTAAGACTGGCGCAGAAGCTTCGGTCGCAAACACGCCCCGCGGCGCAGCGATGCTGCGCGGGAGGGGCCTTGGCGAGACGACCCACGCAAGACCAACACGAGGTACCCCATGACGTTCGCTTTCGATCCCGACAGGCTGACCCTGCCGAACCAGCACTTCATCGGCGGAGACTATGTCTCGGGTGAGGACGCGCTGGAGCTGCGCTCGCCCTCGACGGGCAAGCTGCTCGGGGCCATCCCCTGCGCCGACGCGGCGCTGGTCGATCGCGCGGTGAGGACGGCGCGCAAGGCGCTCGAGAGCTCGGGCTGGGCCGGGCTGCAGCCGCGCGCCCGGCTGCGCGCCCTCTACGCCTGGGCCGAGCTGATCGAACGCGAGGCCGAGACGCTGGCCAAGCTCGAGGCGATCTGTTCGTCGCGCCCCTATGCCGCGGCGCTGGCCGGGGACGTGATGGTCACCGCCGAGCAGATCAAGTTCTTTGCTGAGTTCGCCGACAAGGAGGCGGGCACGCTGGTGCCCACGGCCGACAGCCAGTTCGGCTTCATCTCGGATCATCCTTATGGCGTGATCGGTGCGATCACCCCGTGGAACTTCCCGATTTCGATGGCCGCCTGGAAGCTCGGTCCGGCGCTCTCGGCGGGCAATGCGGTTGTGCTGAAGCCCTCGGAGATGACCCCCTACACCACGCTCTATCTCGCCGAGTTGGCGGTGAAGGCGGGGATCCCGACGGGGCTGATCAACGTGGTGCTGGGCGACGGGCCGACCACCGGCGCGGCGATCACCGGTCATCCGGGCATCGACAAGGTCTCGTTCACCGGCTCGACCCGCGCCGGGGCCGCGATCATGGAGAATATCGCGCGCTGCGGTATCAAGCCGATGACGCTGGAGCTGGGCGGCAAGAGCCCGATGGTGGTTTTCGCCGACGCCGATCTTGACGTGACCGCCGACGCGCTGGTCACCGGGATCATCCCCAACGCCGGGCAGTTCTGCGTTGCCGGCTCGCGGATGATCGTCGAGGCCAGCGTCGCCGATGAGCTGGCGGCCAAGCTCTCGGAGAGGTTTGCCAAGATCACCCCGTCGGAGACCCACAGCGCCGAGGCCGGTTTCTCGCCGATCATTTCGGAAAAGCAGCTGCAGCGCATCGACAGCCTCGTGCAGGCGGCGACCGATCAGGGCGGCGAGCTCATCTGCGGCGGTGGGCGTTTCGAGCATGCGGGGTCCTTCTACCGTCCGACGCTGATCGGCGGCGTGGACGAAACCAACCCGGCTGTCCGCGAGGAAATCTTCGGCCCCGTGGCCACCTTCCAGACCTTCGAGACCGAGGAGCAGGCGATGCAGCTTGCCAGCCATCCGACCTACGGGTTGGCGGCGGGGCTCTTCACCCGCGACCTGTCGCGCGCGCTGCGCCTGACACGCGATCTCGAGGCGGGCACGGTCTGGGTGAACCGCTACGGCCGCACCCGCGACCATATTCTGCCGACCGGCGGTTGGAAGGCGAGCGGCCTCGGCAAGGATCTGGGCCGCGAGGCCTATCTCGCCAACCGCCGCACGAAAACGGTGCTGATCGACCTCTGAGAGGCCTCATTCCGACGAAACGGAGACCGCCGGTCCCTCGCGGGGCCGGCGTTTTTCTGGCCGGCTCCGCCGAGCGCCGGGCAGCAAATTTGGGAACCAATGCGGAACCCGTTGGTTCGAAAACGGAGCCCACACGGAATTACACATAGGTTTGAGCCCTTGGAACAGCTTGCCCGCCGCCTCGGACTGCGCACCGATCCGACGATCTTCTTCATCTCAGCCGGTTTCACCATCGTCTTCGTTCTCGCGCTGGTGATCTTCCCCGAAGCTATCGGCGACGCCTTTGCCACCGGCCGCAGCTGGATCGTGACCAACCTCGGCTGGTTCTTCGTGCTGGGCGTAAACGTCTGGCTGGGCTTTCTCATTTGGGCCGCGATGTCGCGGCACGGGCATATAAGGCTGGGCCGCAAAGGCGAGCGGCCGGTCTATTCCAACCTGTCATGGTTCACCATGCTCTTTGCCGGCGGCATCGGCACGGTGCTGATGTTCTGGGGCGTCGCCGAGCCGATCAGCCATTTCTCGACGCCGCCTCTGCCGGGGGTAGAGCCCTACACCGAAGAGGCAGCACGCGACGCCATTTCGATCGCCATCTACCATCTCGGGCTGCACACCTGGACGATCTTCACCCTGCCGGGGCTGGCATTCGCCTATTTCATCAACCGCTACGACCTGCCGGTGCGGGTGAGTTCGGTCTTCTATCCGTTGCTGGGTGAGGGCATTCACGGCCCCATCGGCAAGGCCATCGACATCGCCTCGATCCTCGGCACGCTCTTCGGCGTGGCGGTGTCGCTCGGTCTCGGCTCGAGCCAGATCGCCGCGGGGCTCGACGCGCTCTTCGGCACCGGCGACGGGGCCTTCGTCAAGGTGGCGATCCTGACAGTGTTGACCGTGGTGGCCGTGGGCTCGATCGTCGCGGGGCTCGACAAGGGTGTGAAGATGCTCTCGAACCTCAACATCGCCATGGCGGTGGCGCTGATGATCTTCGTGCTGGTCTGCGGCTCGACGCTTTTCCTGCTGCGCGGCATCGTCGAGACCTTCGGGCTCTATTTGACCAATCTGCCGCGTCTGGCCTTCTGGAACGACATGCTGGCCAACGAGAACCCGAGCACCGACGGATGGGGCTGGCAGGGATCGTGGACGGTGTTCTACTGGGCCTGGACGGTCACTTGGTCGCCTTTCATCGGGCTCTTCGTGGCGCGCATCTCGCGCGGGCGCACGGTGCGGGAGTTCGTCTTCGGCGTGCTGCTGGCCCCGTCGCTCTTCACGCTGATCTGGTTTGCCATTTTCGGCTGGCAGGCGATGGACTTTGACGGGCTCGGCCTCGCGGCGCGCGCAGCCATGGGCGACAGTGCTGGCGAAATCAGCCGCGCCGTTGCCGACAGCGTGCCGCTGGCGATGTTCGCCTTCTTCGAGCACTTCCCCTTTACCACCTTCATCCAGGGCTTTGCGGTGGTGATCGTGGCGATCTTTTTCGCCACCTCCTCGGACTCGGCCTCGCTGGTGGTGGACATGCTCTGCACCGGCAGCGCGACGCCGGGTCCGGTGCATCAGCGGGTGTTCTGGGGTGCGGCCGAGGGAGTCGTTGCGGCGATGCTGATCCTGCTGGCGGGCGATGCGGGTCTCACCGCGCTGCAGCAGGTGATCACCGTCGTGGGCCTGCCGATCTTCGTGCTGGTGAGCATGATGATCCCGGCGATCATCCGCGGCTTCAACGCCGAGGATATCGAGCACATCTCCATCGGCACGCGGCCGGGCCTCGAGGAGTTCGGCCACGGCCCGGTGAGCGAGGAGAGCACGTCCGGCGGGCTCCGGCCGGAGCCCACCGCGGCGGAGTGAGCGGTCAGGCGGCGCGCAGCCCCAGCAGCGCGCGCGCCTCGGCGGGGGTGGCGATACTGCGGCCGTGCTTCTGCGCCACCTCCGCCGCCCGCTGGACCAGCGCGGCGTTCGAGGGCGCCAGCGTATCCCTGTAGAGGCGGATGTTGTCCTCGAGTCCGGTCCGCAGGTGGCCGCCCGCGGCAGCCGCCCAGTCGTTGAGCTCGATCTGGTGTCGCCCGATCCCGGCGGCGCACCAGGGCGTATCCTCGCCGAAAAGAACCTTCACGGTCTCCACGTAGTAATCGAACACCCGCTTCACCGCGGGCATAGAGTTCTTCACCCCCATGACGAACTGCACGTAGGGCGTGCCGACCAGCGCGCCGCGGTCCGCCATCGCCTTGGCCTGGTAGATGTGAGACAGGTCGAAAGCCTCGATCTCGGGCTTGATGCCGTAGGTCTTCATTTCTGCCGCCAGCCAGTCCACAAGATCCGGCGGGTTCTCGTAGACGCGCGTGGGGAAGTTGTTGGATCCCACCGAGAGCGAGGCCATGTCCGGCTTCAGCGGCAGCATGCCACCGCGGGTCCTGCCCGCGCCCGAACGACCGCCGGTGGAAAGTTGTACGATCATCCCGGGGCAGTGTTTCTCGATCCCCTCCTTCAGCGCGGCGAAACGCTCGGGGTCGGAGGTCGGCTTTCCATCGTCGTCGCGTACGTGGCAGTGGGCGATGGTGGCGCCGGCCTCGAAGGCTTCCTGCGTGGACTCGACCTGCTCGGCCACGGTGATCGGCACGGCGGGGTTGTCCGCCTTGGTGGGCAGCGAGCCGGTGATGGCAACGCAGATGATGCAGGGCTGTGTCATGGCGGGAGGCTCCGTCGCTTCGTTGCGGTGCCGCGCGGCACCTCGGCAGAAAGATGTCGCAACCCGGCGTCCGCCGCAACCGCCCGCTCAGAGCATCCATTCCAACGGCAGCCAGCCGACGACATAGGTCAGCGCGCGTTTCAGCGGGCCGGTGTTCGGCTCGTGGTGAAAGACCAGCGGCGGGCCGACCTCGGGGGTGTTGGTCCAGACAAGCGCTCCTGCGTCATCCAGCGTGACGTGATAGGCGTAGCGGGGCGTGTCGAGCTGCTCGGAAAGCGAGGCCGCGATGGTCGGGCTGTCGATCAGAATGCCCATCTCGGTGTTGATCTGCGCCGAGCGCGGGTCGAGGTTGAACGAGCCGATGAAGGCCCGCTTGCCGTCCAGCCCGAAGACCTTGGCATGCAGCCCCGAGGCCGAGCCCGAGAGCACCTCTGGCAGCGAGCGCTTCACATGCTCCTCGCGCATGGCGCGCAGCTCGTAGAGGGTGACACCGCTTTCGAGCAGGGGCGCGCGATAGCCCATGTAGGCGGCATGCACCGGCATCACGTCGGTGGCCTCCAGCGCGTTGGTCAGCACCCGGACGCGCGCGCCCTTGCGGGCGAGGTCGGTCAGCGCCTCGGTGCCGCGTTCGCCAGGAATGAAATAGGCAGAGACGAGATCGAGGCTACTCTCCACCTCGCCGAGCAGCTCGAACAGCCGTTCGACGATCTTGCTCTTGGCGGGCGCCCGGCCCAGCCCCTTCGCGGGATCGTCGACGAGCAACTCGGCCTTGCCCCATTCGAGGTTCAGCGCCCCGCCCTTCAGCCCCGAGACGAGCTGGCTCTCGGTCACCACCTTCAGATAGCCGTTGCCGACCGAGGTGCCGCGCGCCCCCTTGCCCGCCTCGGCCAGCGCCGGGCTGACAAACGGATCCAGCAGCAGGTCCGCATCATAGGCCGAGGCGCTGTTCCAGTAGCGGTCGAACGAGGCCGAGACGTCGTTGACGATCGGTCCCAGCGCCAGCGCGTCAACGTCGAAGAAGTGCGTCCCATCGCCGTATTCGAAGTAGATATCGCCGATGTTCCGCCCTCCGACCACGGTGGCCGCCCCATCGACCGTCATCGACTTGTTGTGCATCCGCCGGTTCAACCGGCTGAAATCGAAGAGGTAGGACGCAAGCTTGGGCGTGCGCAGGGTGAAAGGGTTGAAGATGCGCACGTCGGCGCTCGGCAGGGAGTCGAGTTCGGCGAGCAGCGCATCGAGGCCAGGAATGCCGTTGTCGTCCACCAGCAGCCGCACCCGCACGCCGCGATCCGCGGCGGCCCGCAATTCGTCGAGCAGGATCAGCCCGGTCGTGTCGTCCTGCCAAATGTAATACTGCGCGTCGATCGACTGCTGCGCCGCCCGCGCCAGCAGCATCCGCGCGGCAAAGGCGTCGCGCCCGTCGGCAAGCGGTAGCACCCCGCTCTGCCCAGGGTGCGCGGCAACGATCGGGGCGATGATCCTGCCAAGCTCGCCCTCGGTGTCGGGCGGCAGCCGGAGCTGTCTTTCCGCAAAATTCTGCTTGGGCAGGGGGAAGATCAGCTTCATCCCGAAGACGAAGGTAACAAGCAAAAGAGCGATAAAAAGAAGGACTTCAAGAAAACGCATCGGACGCACCCACATCAATCGGACCCGTCCGGCAAGGCTGTGCGCCGCGCAAATTCCGACTGCCGACCGGACCCTCCGACCGGTGCCTGCGCGCCGCCGTCTTCCCTTCCGTCGCGGGTCTTTGCCGTCGCTTGGGAGAAATCCTAGCGCGAAACAGGCGCTTGCGTCGAGCGTTACCTTCAGAAGCGAGTCAGGCAGAAGCGAGTCAGGCTCCGGTCTGCAGCATGTCGCTCAGGTAGCGCTCCTTGAGTTTCGCGGTGCCCCGCTTGCCGAGATGCTCGAAGTTGTTCGTCAGCCAGCCCTGCGCCGCGGCGCGCCCGGTTTCATGCAACTCGAGCAGCATGTCGAGGGTCGGGTACATCTTGGTATGGGGATCGAGCTCGGAGAGGCTCGCTTCGTCGTGGATCTCGTGAAAGCGCAACTCGTGCAGGTCGCGTAGCAGGTCCGAGCTGCTGTCGCCCTCATGCGACTTCATATGCTCGACCAGCGCGTCCTGGATGATGGCGATGGCACGGAGCTCGGTAAGCAGCGCCTGGTTGAAGACCATCTCGCTGACCCTTTGGGTGATCTCTTCGGGCGAGCGCGCCGTGAAGGGGCGGCGGGCGGGGTTGATGGTGACCAGCAGCAAATCGGCCTGCGGGGTGAAGCGCACGAGGGCGGCGACGGGCGGGTTGGAGGAGTAGCCGCCGTCCCAGTAATCGACCCCGTCGATGGTCACCGGCGGGAAACTCATCGGCAGACAGGCCGAGGCGATGGCGACGTCGGGGCTGATCTCATCGTTGCGAAAGATGCGCGCGCCGCCGCTGCGGGCATTGGTCGCCGACACGAAGAGCCGGGGCGCATCGGCGCGCCTCAGCGCCTCGAAGTCCACTTGGTCAGCGATGAGTTGGCGGAGCGCCATCTGGGCGCCGCGTCCCTGCCAGGGGCGCGAAGAGACGGTGACCTGTCCGCCGCTGACCATCTGCCACCAGGCGGCGGATGCGGCGAAGAACCCGGGGAAGGTCTCGAGCATATGAAAGACCGGCGTCGCCTCGCGCGCCGCGGCATTGACCGAGGTCCAGAAGCGGCGCAACGCGGCGCGCCCGCCCTCGCGTCCGCCGGTGGCGATGCCCGAGGCTGCGACGATGGCGTTCATAGCCCCGGCGCTGGCGCCCGAAAGGGCGCCGATTTCAATGCGTTCCTCTTCCAGGAGCGCGTCGAGGACGCCCCATGTGAAGGCCCCGTGCGCGCCACCGCCCTGCAGTGCGACGTCGAGTATTATCTTGTTGGAATCATGTGATTTTGAAGTCGTCATGGACAAGCAAAAAGCCTCCGAAAAAGTGGAGAAATTCTGCGTTGCAGCATAGCGCGGAAGGGGGTGTGGCTCCAGAGCCTTGGTGGGCCTGTCGGCGGCGTGGCGCCGACAGGAATTTTCGGGGGAAAGGGCTCAGAGGGGCAGGCGGTAGACCGAAATCATGTCGCCCACCGACGGCTTCAGGATCGAGTTGCCGCCCGAGATGAAGGCGACGTATTCCTGCCCGTCGTGCTCGTAGATGGCCGGGTTCGAGACCGAGGGCGCCTCGGTCAGGTCGCTCCAAAGCTCCTCGCCGCTCTGCAGGTTGTAGGCGCGCACCATGCCGTCCATCGTGCCGCCGATGAAGATCAGCCCGCCGGCGGTGATCGCCGGGCCGCCGATGGTCGGCGAACCCCAGGCCTCGGGCATGTAGAAGCCATAGCGCTGCGACATGCCGAAGGGCTTGCGCCAGAGCGTCTCGCCTGTGGTCATGTCGAGCGCCATCAACTCCCCGAAGGGAGGCTCCCAGCACGGCATGCCCCAGCGGTTCATCGCAGTCTTCAGCGACATGCCGTAAGGTGCGCCGGTCTGCGGGTGGAAGCCGCTTTCTCCGACCCCGGCTTCGCCGTTCTCGGCCTCGTAATCCTCGCGCGACCACAGCTTGATGTATTGCACCACATGGCTGAGGTTCACCACGGCGATCTGGTGCTCGGGATCGTAGCCGACGCCGCCCCATTGCACCACGCCCGCCGAGTTCGGGTAGGCCCCGGCGCCTTCACCCTCAGTGGTGGGTGCGGTGTACATGCCGTCGTAGGTCAGCTTGCTCCAGAGCTCCGAACATTCCCCGAAGGAGGCGAGATCGGCCAGTTTCCACACGTCCGGCAGGCGCGACTGGTCGAGCAGCGGCTTGGGGATCGTGGGGAAGGGCTGGGTCGGCGCGTAGCGCTCGCCCTCGATCGTCCCCGCGGGGACGGGGCGTTCCTCGATCGGCCAGATGTCCTCGCCGGTCTCGCGGTTGACCACGAAGAGAAAGCCCATCTTGGTGGCCTGCATCAGCGCCGGGATTTCTTCTCCGTTCACAGTGATGTCCATCAGGGTGGGGGCGGAGTTGATGTCATAGTCCCAGATGTCGTGATGCACCCACTGCCGCGACCAGATCACCTCGCCGGTGTCGACGTCGAGCGCGGTGGTCGAGGTGGCATAGGGGATGTCCTCTGTGCGGTTGCCGCCCCAGTAGTTGGGCGAGGGCGAGGCCACGGGCAGGTAGACGATGCCGCGTTCCTCGTCGGCGCTCATCGCGGTCCAGACGTTGGCAGTGCCGGTCTTGGCGCGGATGTCCTCGGGGATGGTGTCGAAGGTCCATTCCAGCTCGCCCGACTGCGCGTCGACCGAAAAGACCGAGCCCGGAGGCGCCTCGGCCCAGTCCCAGTCGTTGCCGGCCCAGCCGATGATCACATGGTCGCCGACAATGGTCGGCGGCTGCAGCAGCGACAGCGGCCAGCGGTCGTTGACGGTGTTCCACTGGTTGACGTCGAGCACGCCGCCATCGGCGAAATCCTCGCAGAGCGCGCCGGTGTCGGCGTCCATGGCGAAGAGCCGCGCGTCCATGGTGCCGAGGTAGACGATCTTCTGGCAGGCCGCGCCCTCCTGTGGATCGTCGGCCTCCCAATAGGCGACCCCGCGGTTTTTAAGCGCGGGCTGGGTGAGCGCCTCGAGGGTTGATTTGCTGTCGAAGGACCATTTTTCCTCGCCCGTGCCCGGATCGAGCGCCAGCACGCGGTAAAAGGGCGTGCCGATGTAGAGCGTGTCATTGGCGTAGATCGGTGTCGCGGACCAGACGGTCGCGGGCAGATCGCCCGAGCCGTCCGAAACATCGCCGGTCTCGACCCGCCAGGCCAGTTCCATGTCACCGACGTTCTCGGGGGTGATCTGGCCGAGCGGCGAGTATTTCGCGCCCGAGACCTGCCCGTGGAAGCTCGGCCATCCGGTGCCGGGGGTCGGCACCTTGGCGTCCGACGACGGGCGTGCGGCGGGGACCTCGACATTGATGGTTTCAGCGTTGGGTTCGGGGGCGCTGTCGTCCTGCGCCTCGGCGGCCGGAGCCTCGGCAGCGGGGGCCTCGGCGCCTTGCGCTTCGGGGCTCACGGCATCGCGGGCGGGCCCTTCCTCCGTCGAGACGCCAGTCTCGCTGCCCTCTTCGGTCGCGGTCGCGCCGGGCGGCGGGGTCTCGGGGGCTTCGGTTTCCGGCGCGGCGCTTTCGGGCTGCGCCGGGGGCGTCGGGGTGTCTGCCTGCTGGGCGAAGGCGGGGCCAGCAAGCAGGGCGAGCAGGGCGGTGCTGCGGAGAAGAGAGGTCATGCGTAGGTTCCTTCCGGACCGGAGAGCGCGGCGATCCAACCAAGCGCGCAGACCGCCAGAGCGGCGAGCATCACCCATTGATGCATCAGCAAGGCGGCGATGGCGGTGAGCAGCAGGCCGAGCGCGAGCAACACAAGCAGCAGGACGCGCAGGCCGCGGGCACGGGCGCGGATCATCAGCGCCGCACCGAGCAGAAGACAGAGCGCGCCGAAGGCGGCGGCGAGAGGTCCCCAGACCCCGGTCACGCCGGTGAGAGGGGTGAAATAGGCGTAGAGGCCGCAGCCGAGCGCGACCAGCGCCGAGACCATCATGACGGTCAGGCCGGTTCGATAGGACATGGCGAGGTTCCCGTTTGGTTTCAACGGCGGGCCACGCTGCAGGGAAGGCTCGCGGCCGCGTCCCTTCAAGGAGTAGCGCGCAATCCGGAACAGGCAAATTTTCGCGCGAATTCAGTGCCGGGGGTTCAACCGCGCCGGATGGTGAAGAGCGCGCGCAGCCCATGCGGCGCGGTTTCGAAGCGCAACTCCCCGCCGTGCATCATCGCGATTGTGGACACGATGCTGAGCCCCAGACCGATGCCGTCGCTCGAGCGCGCGTTCGCGCCGCGGCGAAAGGGGGCCATGAGCGCCTCGATCTCCTCGGTGGAGCGCATGCCGCTCTCATCCTCGACGATGATCGTCGCGGTTTCGGCACTGGCCTCGAGGCGCAGCCGGGCGCTGCGACCGTATTTCAGCGCGTTGTCCACGAGGTTCGACACCGCGCGCTGGATCGAGACGGGGCGGGCGGTGATGATGACCCGATGCGCGCCCCCCACCACCTGCGCCCCGCGCCGCGCAGTGAAGAGCGATTGCCCGCCGCGCAGCACGATCGGCTCTACCGCAGCGAGACTTACCGGCTGGCCCATATCGCGGTAGTCGTCCACCAACGCCTCGACCAGCGCCGAGAGCGACAGCTCGCGCGGGGCCTCGACGTTGAGTTCGGCGCGGGTGTAGGTCAGCGCGCTTTCGATGATCGCGGTCATGCGGTCGATGTCGGCCTCGAATTTTCCGCGCAGTCCGTCGTCCTCGATCAGCGCCGAGCGCAGGCGCAGCCGGGTCGCAGGCGTTCCGAGGTCGTGGCTGACCCCAGAGAGCACCACCGCTCGCTTGGCGAGCTGCTCGCGTTCGGCCTCGAGGTAGGTGTTGACCGCGCCGACGATGGCGCGCAGCTCGGCGGGGCCCGTGGCCTCGTAGCTTTCCGGCCCGCCGAGGCGACGGCGCGCGGCGAGCGCCGCGGCGAACTCGGTGAAGCGGGCGGCTGTATTCGTGACCAGCGTGAAGATCACCCCGAGCGCCAGCAACGACAGGACGATGGCGGGCAGGCGCAGATCGGCAGGGGCGGCCTCGCAGCCCCAGACCCCCGGCGCTTCGACGCGCTGCCAATCTCCGGCGTCGGGGCGGGCGATGATCTGCGGGTGGCTGCAGTAGCGCGCCATCAGCCGGGTGAGTTGCCCAAGTGTCTCCTCGGGGCGCTGGCCAGGGCGCGAGGGCAGCTCGGCGACGCGGTATTGCAGCCCGTCCGAGACCACCGCGACTTGCAGCCCGGGGCCGCCGGTGCCATCGGGCAGGATCGGCGCGAGGGTGACATAGGCTGGCCTTGGCAGGGCAGAGACCTGCGCGAAGTTGCCCTCTTCAGCGCGCGCGGCATCGGCGGGGTCCAGCGGGGCGAGGCTGACACCCTCGGGCGGAGCCAGTCCTCGCGTCAAGGCGCCATAGAGCAGGAGCCCCGCCCGCTCGGCGCGGTCGAGATGCGCCGTCCAACGGGTCTGCGACAGGCTCCACATGCCGGTGATCACCACCCCTGCCAGCGCCGCGGCGAGGATCAGCAGCGTGCCCGAGAGGCGCAGGCTCGGGCCCCCGGAGCCCACGCCCTCCGTCATGTCTCCTCGGTGGTCACATCCACCGCGAATACGTAGCCCACCCCGCGCTCGGTGCGCAGCATCTTCGGGTCTTTCGGCGTCTTCTCGATCTTCGAACGCAGCCGCCCGACGAGCACGTCGATGGCGCGGCCCTGGGCGTCCTCGGTGCCGCCCTCGCCGGTGACGTCGAGCGCCGCGGCGATCTCCTCGCGGGTGAGCGGGATGAAAGGATTGGCCAGCAGCGCCTGCAGCAGCATGGTCTCGCGCCGCGACAGCGGCACCTGGAAGCCCTCGGGCGAGGTCACCTCGGCGCGCTTGGCGTCGTAGCGCCAGCCGGCGAAGCGGAACGCCTGCGTGCGGCGGCGGTGCGCCAGAGAGGCGGTGCGCCGAGTGCGGGCCAGCACCGCGCGCACCTGCGCCACCATCAGTTCAGGGTTGAAGGGCTTGGCGATATAGTCGTCCGCCCCAACCTCGTAGCCCGCCATGCGCTGGTGATCGGCCGAGAGCGCCGAGACCATAATGATCGGCACGTCCTGCTCGCGCCGCAGTCGGGCGCATATCTCGATGCCGCTCTCGTCGCCAAGCATCACGTCGAGCAGGATGAGATCGATGCGCCCTGCCTCCATCGCCGCCGCGATCTCGGCCATGTTCTGCGCCCCATGCGCGATGAACCCCTGCCTTTGCAGGAACTGGATCATCATCTCGCGCATCTCGGAATCATCGTCCACGACGAGCAGTCTCGAGATGGTCACTGGCGTCTCCTCGCGGCTGTCCCGGCGCGGAGTTTTTGCCTCCGCTGGCGGGCTTTGCAATCGTGCTGTAACAGCCTGTAACAGATCGCCCGGAATTCTGAAGGGATGCTGCGCGGCGGCGTGGGGTAAGCCCTTGCGAACCCGCGCCGCGAAAACGCAGGGTTTTCGCCACACGCTGCTTGGGAAAGCAGCACGAACGGGAGGAATACCGATATGACATACACCGCAAAAGCGGCGATCTCTGCGCTCGCCCTGACGGTTGCCGGCGTTGCCCATGCCGAGCCGCAAGCCGAAGTTCTGCACTGGTGGACCGCCGGTGGCGAGGCCAAGGCCGTTGCCGTTCTGCAAGAAGAGTTCTCGGAAAACGGCGGCACCTGGACTGACATGCCGGTGGCCGGCGGCGGCGGCGATGCCGCGATGACCGCGCTGCGCGCCCGCGTGCTGTCGGGCAACGCGCCGACCGCCGTGCAGCTCAAGGGTCCGGCGATCCAGGAGTGGTACGAAGAGGGTGTTCTCGCCGACATCTCCTCGGTCGCCGACGCCGAGGGCTGGGCCGACGTGCTGCCCGCGCAGATCGCCGAGCACATGAAGTGCGAGGGCACCTGGTGCGCCGCGCCGGTGAACGTGCACCGCGTGGACTGGATCTGGGCCAACAAGTCGGTTCTGGACGCCAACGGCATCGAGATGCCGACCACCTGGGACGAGTTCAACGCCGCAGCCGAGAAGCTGAAGGCGGCTGGCGTGATCCCGCTGGCGCACGGCGGCCAGTCCTGGCAGGACGCCACCGTCTTCGAGACTGTCGTGCTTGGTCTCGGCGGCCCCGAGTTCTTCCAGAAGGCGCTGGTTGACCTCGACCAGGAGGCGCTGACCTCGGACACGATGGTGCAGGTCTTCGACCAGATGCGCACCATGCGCGGCTATGTCGACGACAACTTCTCGGGCCGTGACTGGAACCTCGCCACCGCGATGGTGATGAACGGCGAAGCCGCCTTCCAGATCATGGGCGACTGGGCCAAGGGCGAATTCTTGGCCGCGGGCAAGGTGCCGGGCGAGGACTTCCTCTGCGCCGCGACCCCGGGCGAGGGTTATCTCTACAACGTCGACAGCTTCGCGATGTTCGACGTCGATGGCGACGACAAGAAGGCCGGGCAGGAGCTGCTCGCCAAGCTGATCGTCGGACCGAACTTCCAGAAGGTGTTCAACCTCAACAAGGGCTCCATCCCGGTCCGTACCGACGTCGCGCTCGACGATTTCGACGACTGCGCGGTGAAATCCTCCGAGGACATGAAGGCCAGCGCCGAGAACGCCTCGCTGCTGCCTTCCTACGCCCACGGCATGGCGCTGCGCGGTGCGCAGTCCGGCGCGATCACCGATGTGGTGACGGCGCATTTCAACTCGGACATCAGCTCCGAGGATGCGGTGAAGATGCTCGCGGACGCTGTCGCGAACTCGATGTAATCACCGTTCCCGGTCTTGGATCGTACGATTTTTGACCAAACTCAAGCGGGCCCGTCTCTCACCGGGGCGGGCCCGTCATAGGAGAACACCATGGCCAAATGGTTCGAAACCCATTTGCCGAAGATCGTGCTGGCGCCCAGCTTCATCGCGGTCCTGATCTTCGTCTACGGCTTCATCGGCTGGACTGCCTGGGTGTCGCTCACCCGCTCCAAGCTGATGCCGCGCTACGAGATCGACGGCTTCATTCAATACGACCGGCTCTTTGCCTCCCCGCGCTGGGACACGGCAATGAACAACCTCTACATCTTCGGGGGGATGTTCATCGTTATCTCGCTGGTGCTGGGGCTGATCCTTGCGATACTGCTCGACCAGCAGATCCGCGTCGAGGGCGCGATCCGCACGATTTACCTCTACCCCATGGCGCTGTCGATGATCGTCACCGGCACCGCGTGGAAATGGATCCTGAACCCGGGCCTCGGCGTGCAGGCCATGGTGCAGGGCTGGGGCTTCGAGAACTTCAAGTTCGACTGGCTGGTGAACCCGGACATGGCCATCTACACGGTGGTGATGGCGGCGATCTGGCAAAGCTCGGGCTTCGTCATGGCGCTTTTCCTCGCGGGGCTGCGCTCGGTCGACACCGAAATCATCCGCGCGGCGCAGATCGACGGCATCCCGACATGGCGCGTCTATACCGCGATCATCATCCCCTCGATGGCCCCGATCTTCCTGTCGGCCTTCATCGTGCTCGCGCACCTTGCAATCAAGAGCTTTGACCTCGTCATCGCGTTGACCGGCGGCGGCCCCGGCTATGCCACCGACCTTCCGGCCACCTACATGTACGCGATGGCCTTCTCGCGTGGCGACGTCGGCCAGGCAGCCAGCTCGGCAATGATCATGATGATGGTGATCTTCATCATCGTTGTGCCCTATCTCTACTCCGAACTGAGGGCGAAAAATGACTGATGTCTCCGCAACGCCCGCTGCCGCGGCGGCGGCCCGCTCGCAGGGCACCGGCCTGAAGACCGCGCTGCGCTGGGGGCTCTACCTGATCCTCGGACTCTTCGCGGTCTACTACCTGATGCCGCTCTTCGTGATGCTCACCACCTCGCTGAAAAGCCTCGAGGAGATCCGCACCGGAGATCTCGTGTCGCTGCCGCGCGAGGTGACCTTCGACGCCTGGGCCAAGGCCTGGTCCGGCGCCTGCACCGGCATCCAGTGCGAGGGGGTGCGTCCCTACTTCTGGAACTCGGTGCTGATCGCCGTGCCCGGCGTGCTGATCTCGACCCTGCTGGGGGCGGTGAACGGCTACGTGATCGCGCAATGGCGCTTCAAGGGCGCCAACATCATCTTCGCGCTGATGCTCTTCGGCTGCTTCATCCCCTTCCAGGTGGTGCTGCTGCCCATGGCGCGGCTGCTCGGGCTGATGGGCATCGCCGGCACGATCCCCGGTCTGGTCTTCGTGCACGTGATCTACGGCATCGGTTTCACCACGCTGTTCTTCCGCAACTACTACGTCACGATCCCGCAGGAGCTGGTGAAAGCGGCCAAGGTTGACGGCGCGGGCTTCCTGCGCATCTTCTGGTCGATCTTCCTGCCGCTCAGCATCCCGATCATCGTGGTCAGCGTGATCTGGCAGTTCACCCAGATCTGGAACGACTTCCTCTTCGGTGTCTCCTTCAGCTCGGCCGGCACGCAGCCGGTGACCGTGGCGCTCAACAACATCGTCAACTCGACGACGGGCGTGAAGGAATACAACGTCGACATGGCCGCCGCGATTATCGCCGCGCTGCCGACCCTCCTCGTCTACGTCGTCGCCGGCAAATACTTCATCCGCGGTCTGACCGCCGGATCCGTCAAAGGATGATCCCCATGGCTCCGATCCTCGATATCCAGCACCTCTACAAGAACTACGGCGCGACCGAGATCCTCAAGGACATCAATGTCTCGATCGAGCCGGGCGATTTCCTCGTGCTCGTCGGCCCTTCGGGCTGCGGCAAGTCCACGCTGCTCAACTGCATCGCCGGGCTCGAACCAATCACCGGCGGCACGCTGAAGATCGGCGGCGAGGACATGACCCATGTCTCGCCCAAGGACCGCGACATCGCCATGGTGTTCCAGTCCTACGCGCTCTACCCGACGATGAGCGTCGCCAAGAACATCACCTTCGGCATGAAGGTGCGCGGCGTCGATCAGGCGACCCAGGACCGCAAGCTCGCCGAGGTGGCCCGCCAGCTGCAGATCGAGCCGCTGCTGAAGCGCCGTCCCGGCCAGCTTTCGGGCGGCCAGCGGCAGCGCGTGGCCATGGGCCGGGCGCTGGTGCGCGATCCCAAGCTCTTCCTTTTCGACGAGCCGCTGTCGAACCTCGACGCCAAGCTGCGGGTCGAGATGCGCACCGAGATCAAGTCGCTTCACCAGCGGCTCGGCGCCTCGATGGTCTATGTCACCCACGACCAGATCGAGGCGATGACCCTGGCCACCAAGATCGTCGTGATGAAGGGCGGCGTGATCCAGCAGATCGGCACCCCGGCCGAGATCTACAACAAGCCCGCCAACCTCTTCGTCGCGGACTTCATGGGCTCCCCGGCGATGAACCTGATCCCCGCCAAGGCCCGCGCCAACGGCAATGGCACCAAGCTCGAGATCGCCCGTGAAGGCGCCGAGCCCGTCGTGCTCACGGACACCCGCGCGACGAACCTGCCCGAGGACGTGATCCTCGGCCTGCGCCCCGAGGACATCTCGGAGCCCGGTTACCGCTCGGGCGAGACCGTGCAGCAGGCGCAGTGCAAGGTCGAGATCGTCGAGCCCGCGGGCGCGGACACCTACGTGATGACCACGCTTGGCGGCAAACAGATCACCGCGCGGCTCCATGCCGAGACCGCGGCGGCCCCGGGGGCGGCGCATACCTTCGCCTTCGATCTCGGCAAGGTGTCCTACTTCAATCCCGGCACCGGCGAGCGCATACTCTGAGCGGGCGCCGGGTCCGCCCGGCACCTTGCGCATCACAGGCGCGGCGGCAGACCCCTGTCGCCGCGCCTTTTTTTGCCGGCCCGCCTGACGGGCCTGCGGCAGGACCCCGCCCATCCGCTCGCCCACCGGGTGAACACGCTTGCGCGGACGGGGGTGCCCATCTACCGTCGAGGGCAGGCGCTGGTGGGTTTCGCGCCGCGTAAGCAGCTTTCATTCCGATATTTCCGATCACGACCGCGCCGCGGATATCGCGGCCTTCCCTGTTTCGACGCCTGAGACGAGTGCTGCATGGCGAGCCTCTTGTGGCTCCGCCAGAGCCTTTTTGTGCCCGGCTCCGGCCGGTCCAGCGCCAGTTCCCCCGGTTTCCCGCTCCCCCCGCGCCGCCACCCGGAGGACGGCATGCCCCTTGCCCTGCCCACAGATATCACCGCGACCGGCGCGCCCGCCGGCGCGGCGCTCTTTGGCGGCAATATCCTCGCACCGCGCACGGCGATGACCGGCGAAGGCTCCTATGCCGAGGCCATCGCGGCGCTCAACGTCACGGGGCTGCGCTACCCGGGCGGCTCGCTCACCGAATACTATTTCGACCTTGCCACCCCCGATGTCGCCACCGCCAGCCACGCCGAGACGGGGGAGCAGATACCCTTTATCCCGCTGTCGGACTTCATGACCTATGCGGGGGAGGCGGGCCACGCGGTGACCGTCGTGCTGCCGACCCGCGACCAGCTGTCGGAGGCGCTGGACGCGTCTGACAACCGCCTGCCGCGGATCGACGAGGAAGCCCTGCGCGACTTCGTGCACGACCTCGTCTCCGGCGTTTACGGCGATGCCGAGATCGCGGCGCTTGAGATCGGCAACGAATACTGGGGCTCGGGCGAGATGACGGCGGTGGAATACGGGCGTCTGGCGGCGCGTATGGCCGAGATCATCGCCGACGAACTGGCGCTCGTGGCGGAGGTGATGGACCTCGACACCAGCAAGATCCGCGTGCTGGCACAGATGGGCCAGAACTACGGGGCCTCGAAGATTTCCGACGGCTATGCGGGCTGGGACGCCGAGGACATCATTGCCGATTTGGCGCAGACCTATCCGGGAGCCGGGCTCGGCGCCGCCAATATCCGCGGCAATGGCGAGGTGAACTGGTCCGAGGTGACCAACGCGCTGGTCCGCATGGGCTTTGAGACCGAAGCGCAGCAGGCGGCGCTCGATGGCGTCATCGCCCATGTGTACGCCCGCGGGACCGAGGACAGCCGGTCCTACGATCTTGACACGATCCACGACACCTGGCTGGCGCAGGAGGGGTTCGGACATCTCGAGATCCATGTCACCGAGTGGAACCTCAAGTCCTCGGAAAACCTCGATGCGCGGTCGGACTATGGGCTGCTGCAGGCGCAGGAGATGCTGGAGATCGTCGAGGAGTTCGTCGAGGCCGGGGTCGAGCAGGCGCACGTCTGGCCGCTGATCCAGAACACCGCGAATGCGCTCTCGACAGGGGTCACGTACACGGCCAGCACCGTGCCTGGAGAGATGTTCGCCATGATGGCCGGGGCGATCCCCGGCAAGGCCCTGCTCGACTTCGCCCCCCGCGACGCCAGCGTCACAGAGACGGGGGATGCCGCGCTTGCCGTGCATGGCTTTGCGGGGGAGGGCGATCTTGTGCTCTACGTGATTTCGCAGATTGGGGAGGCCAGCGTCACCGATCTCGATCTGTCGGGCCTTCTCACGGGTTTCGGCGGCATGGAGATCACCCTGCTCGGCGTCGCCGAGGGAGCGCGTCCCGGCGATGCGGCCGCCGCGCCGCAGCTCGAGGCGCTCGACCCGGAGGTGCTCTACGGAGACGGGCTGCTCGAAGTCACCCTCGCGCCCCAAGAGATCCTTCAGGTCGTCATCTGGGACGTGTCTCCGACCGAGGCCTTCGCCCCGGTCCTTGCCGGGATCGACACCGTCGAGGGCGGCAGTTCACCCGGCACGGAGATGCCCCTGATCGATCTGGCCGGAGCCGAAGACACGCGGCCCGCCGAAGACGAGGAGGGTTCGGACGAGGACGGCGGCTGGGTGGAGCTCGGCATTCTCCTCGCGCTTTTGCCATTGGTCGGGCTCCTCGCCGCCTGAACGCCCGCCTTTTCCTCTGGACGCCAACCTCCCCGGGAGCCCGGCGTGTGGCCCGTGCCAGCCTGGCCACCATGCGCCGCACTTGTCGGCCTATGCGCAAACGGCACTGGACGGCGGCGGAGGCTCTGACCAAGACTGTCCTCGCGGCCAGAGGGGCCGCGAGGACTGGGCTGAAAACATGGAAGACTTCCCGAAGGGCAACCTCTGGCACGCGAGCGCCTCCGAAGAGGTCTTGGCGCCCCCGCTCGAGAATGATCTCGACGTCGACCTGGCGGTGATCGGCGGCGGCTTCACCGGCTGTGCGGCGGCACTCGAGGCGGCGCGTCTCGGCGCCAGCGTGGCACTGCTCGAGGCGCGGGAGATCGGCCATGGTGGCTCGGGGCGGAACGTCGGGTTGGTCAACGCCGGGCTTTGGCTGCCCCCGGACGAGATCCTCTCGCAGATGGGCGAGGCGGCGGGGCGGCGGCTGATCGACGTGCTCGGCGGGGCTCCGGCACGGGTCTTCGGTCTGATCGAGCGCGAGGGGATCGCCTGCGAGGCGACGCGGAACGGCACGCTGCATCTCGCGCATGCGGCCTCGGGGGCGGAGGATCTCGCTTCGCGCCATCGGC
The DNA here is from genome assembly GCF_003111685.1 of Alloyangia pacifica. Lineage (NCBI taxonomy): Bacteria > Pseudomonadati > Pseudomonadota > Alphaproteobacteria > Rhodobacterales > Roseobacteraceae > Alloyangia > Alloyangia pacifica. The sequence goes on from NZ_CP022191.1 coordinate 450,561, forward strand.
AGGGCAATCGGGTCGGCGCACCGGTGCAGCTCCTCGACGCCGCCGAGACCGCGCGGCGGACCGGGTCCGACGCTTTCGCTGGCGCGTTGCTCGACCCGCGGGCGGGCACGGTGCAGCCGCTGGCCTATTGCCGCGGATTGGCACGGGCCGCGCAGGCGGCGGGTGCAAGACTTCACGGGCGCACGCAGGTCACCGAGCTGTCGCGCTCCGGCAAGGGCTGGGAGATCCGCGCGGGCGGGCGCCGGGTCCGGGCCGGGGCCGTGCTGATGGCCACCAATGCCTATCACGAGGGGTTCTCGGAGCCCTTCCGCCCGTCCTACGTCGCCGTGCATTACAGCCAGTTTGCCACCGCGCCGCTGCCGAACGATCTGCGCGCGCGCATCCTGGCGGGGGGCGAGGGATGCTGGGACACCGCGCTTGTGATGTCTTCTTTCCGCGTCGATCAGGCCGGGCGGCTGATCCTCGGTGGCATGGGGGATGCGGAAGGGCTCGGCGGCGGTCTTCACGCGGGATGGGCGCGACGCAAACTGGCGCAGGTCTATCCCGAACTGGCGGATGTGCCCTTCGAGCACGCCTGGCAGGGGCGCATCGCGATGACCCGGGACCATGTGCCCAAGGTGGTGCGTTTCGGCCCCACGGCGCTCTCGGTTTTCGGCTACTCGGGCCGGGGCATCGCGCCGGGGACGGTCTTTGGCACCGCCGCCGCCGAGGCGCTTCTCGAAGGGCGCGAGGACGCGCTGCCGGTTGCGCCGATCGACAGCTATGCCGAGCGCTTCACCGGCCTGCGCAGTGCCTACTACGAGGCTGGCGCGACGCTGACCCATGCCCTGAAGCCGGGGTTCCTAGGGTAGGCCGCACGATAAAGCGCCGGGGGTTGCACGCCCGGCGCCCCCCGATCAGCCGATGTCGAAGACGACGCCCTGCGCCAGTGGGAGCTCCGAGGAATAGTTGATCGTGTTGGTCGCCCGCCGCATGTAGGCGCGCCAGGCATCCGAGCCGCTCTCGCGCCCGCCGCCGGTTTCCTTTTCGCCGCCGAAGGCCCCGCCGATCTCGGCGCCCGAGGTGCCGATGTTGACGTTGGCGATACCGCAGTCCGAGCCGCGGGCCGAGAGGAAGGTCTCCATCTCGCGCAGGTCGGTGGTGAAGATCGACGAGCTGAGCCCGCCGCCGACGTCGTTGTGCTGCTCCAGCGCCTCGTCGAGATCGCTGTATTTCATCACATAGAGGATCGGCGCGAAGGTCTCGCGCAGCACCGGGCCGGCCTGCTCGGGCATCTCGACCAGCGCGGGTTTCACGTAGTAGGCGGCCGCGCCTTCGACCGGCGCGCGCGCTCCGCCGTGCACGGTGCCACCAAGTTCCGCCGCTTCCTGCAGGGCGGTCTGCATGCTCTCGAAAGCGGCCTTGTCGATCAGCGGCCCGACCAGCGCGCCGCTGTCCAGCGGGTTGCCGACGGTAACGCTGGCGTAGGCTTTGCGCAGCGCGGGGACGAGCTGGTCATAGATGCTGTCGTGCACGAAGAGCCGGCGCATGGTGGTGCACCGTTGTCCCGCCGTACCCATGGCGCCGAAGGCGATGGCGCGCAGGGCCATGTCCATGTCGGCCGAGGGGCAGACGATCCCCGCGTTGTTGCCGCCAAGCTCGAGGATGCACTTACCGAAGCGGGCCGCCACTTTCGGCCCGACGACGCGGCCCATGCGGGTTGAGCCGGTGGCCGAGATCAGCGCCACCTTCGGGCTGTCCACCAGCGTCTTGCCCAGCTCCGGCCCGCCGATCAACACCTGGCTCAGCCCCTCGGGCGCGTCGCCGAAGCGGGCAAGGGCACGCTCCAGCACAGCCTGGCAGGCGAGCGCGGTGAGCGGGGTCTTCTCGGACGGTTTCCAGAGCACCGGGTCGCCGCAGACCAGCGCCAGCGCGGCGTTCCAGCACCAGGGCGCGCAGGGGAAATTGAAGGCGGTGATGATGCCGACCACGCCGAGCGGGTGCCAGGTCTCCATCATGCGATGGCCGGGGCGTTCGGTGGCGATGGTCAGGCCGTAGAGCTGGCGAGAGAGGCCGACAGCGAAGTCGCAGATGTCGATCATTTCCTGCACTTCGCCCAGCCCCTCGGATGGCGACTTGCCCGCCTCGATCGAGACCATGCGGCCGAGCGCATCCTTGGACTTGCGCAGTTCCTCGGCGTAGAGCCGCACGAGCTCGCCGCGGCGCGGGGCGGGCACGAGGCGCCAGGCCCGGAAGGCCAGTGCGGCGATGTCGATCGCCTTGGCCGCGTCTTCCGCGCTGTGGGTCGCGAGCGTCGCGACGACGTCGCCAGTCACCGGGGAGACGACCTGCAAGCCGCCGTCCACGTCAAGCGCGGCGGCGACGCCGCAGCTTTCGAGCGTTTCGGCGGTGAGGGCGGGCAGGGGTTTGCTCAGCATGGGGGCCTCCGGGAGCGATGGGTCGGCGTAAGGTTAGCAAGCGAACAGCCGATGCGCATAACGCCAAGTCGGGCTGACCCCATGCGGGTTTGGCATGGTGATCACTGCTGCTGCGGCATATCGTGACCGCCGCATCAACCCGAGGACCGACGTGCCCCTGCAACGACGCCTGCTTCCCGACATGAAGGTGCTGCAGACCTTCGAGCTTGCCGCCCGGCACGGCAATTTCACCCGCGCGGGCGAGGCGCTTTCCCTGACCCAAAGCGCGGTCAGCCGGCACGTGCGGGACCTCGAGGCGCAGATCGGCAAGCCGCTGTTCGACCGTTTGCGGGGGCGGGTGGTGCTGACCCAAGCCGGGGCGGAGCTGTTGCCCGAGGTGCAGCGCCTGCTGCGCATGGCCGAAAGCACCATGCGCCATGCCACCGCCGGGGCGCAGGGCCAGAGCCTTCTGGCGCTGAACGCGCCGCCAACCTTCGCCACGCGCTGGCTCATGCCGCGGCTGCCTGATTTCCTGGCGCGGCACCCGGGGCTGCGGGTGGATGTGAGCACGAATCCCGGCGTCTTCGACCTCGGCAGCCGGCAATGCGATCTCGCGCTGCACTTCGGTCAGCCGCTCTGGCCGGGCGGGCAATGCACCTACCTGTGCAGCGAGATCGTGGTGCCCGTCGCCGGAGGTGCGCTGCGCGACCTTCGGATCGGACGCGCGGGGGAGCTGCTGGCGCAGCCCAAGCTGCATGTCACCAGCCGCGCGACCATGTGGGCCGAGTGGTTTGCCAGCTTGGGGCTGGACGGGGCCGATCCGCAAGGCGGCCACTGGTTCGACGAATTCGCGCTCAGCATCGAGGCAGTCAAGGCCGGGCTCGGCATCGCGCTACTGCCGCGTTACCTGATCGAGGCGGAGCTGGAGCGCGGCGAGCTGACCATCGTGCTGGACGCGCCGCTGAGCACCGAGCAGGCCTGGTACATCGTCGCGCCGGAAGGGCGGGGCGACAAGGCGGCGGCCTTTGCGGACTGGCTTCAGGGACAGGTTTCCTTCCGGCCGCTGGTCGGGTGACGGGCTTTCATTAAACGTTTGTAAACAGCCGCTTCCCGGAGTTGCCTCATGCGGGTCCGAGCCATGCGCCGGATGCAAGGCGGGTCTTCTCTTTCGGCAGTGGTGCTGCGGCGCAGCAAATGGCATCAATGGCTCATCGGCACCACGCAGTGCCGAGGAATTTTCTAGAGGCTCTCCTCCTCCTCCCTGAGCCTCGGAAATCGGCGACGACCCTTCTCCTCCTCCCTTGGGTCGTCGCCACCCTTCCTCTCCTCCCGGACTACTCGTCCCCATGCAGCTATGCCCGACGCCGTCTGCGCGCTCCGTGACGCGCGACAGTTCGGTCTCGGTCGTCGCGATGCCATGCGCGCCTGGCGTCATAGCCCGTCTCGGTTCGTGCTCGTGATCGCTTTAGAGTTCCGAGCCCCTGCGGCGCAATCCGCCCAGCATCCAATACGTCCCGAGATAGCTGCCTGCGCCGACCAGAATAACGGCCCCGAGAGCAATGTATCGAAGGCCGTCCGCCTCGAGCGCGCCGCTGAAACCTCCGCAGGCTCCCGCCACCGTGGCGGCCATGACAGCCGTGGCGATGCCGATCCGCGGCAGGCGCCGCCGCAACCGCTGATCAAGCCGCGTGGCGGCGCCGAAGGTGCGTGCGCCCCGCCAAAGCTGCAGCGCCATGACCCAGCCCGCGACCGTCGTACCGAGCGCCGCGGCCGAAAATCCCATGACCGGCGCGAGGCCAAGCGCCAGCGCGGCGTTCACCGCCATCGACCATAGCGCAAAGCGGAACGGGCTGCGGGTGTCCTCTCGCGCGAAGTAGAGAGGCTGAAGCACCTTTTGCAGCACGAAGGCCGGCAGGCCCGCGCCGTAGATCGCCAGCGCCAGTGCGGTCGGGCCGACGTCGGATTCAAGGAACGCCCCGCGGCGGAACAGCACCGAGATCAGCGGCTCGGCGATGACAACCAGCGCCGCCGCGGCGGGCAGCGTCAGAACCAAGGCAAGCTCGGCCGCGCGGTTGAAGGCATGGCGGACACCGGCGATGTCGCCAGACTTGTGGCGGCGGGTGATCTCGGGCAGCAGGACTATCCCGATAGCGATCCCGACGACTCCCAATGGCAGTTGATAGAGCCGGTCGGCGTTGGTCAGCCAGGCGATGCCATGCTCGAAGTAAGAGCCGACCTGCCGCCCGACCAGCAGGTTCACCTGCACCACGCCCCCCGCGAGCACCGCCGGCGCGGCGACCACGAGCAGCCTGCGCATGTCGTGACTCAGCCGCGGGCGGCGCAGACGCAGCGCGAAGCCCATGCGCCGGGCCGCCCACCAGACAATGGCCAGCTGCGCCACTCCCGACAATGGGGTCGACCAGGCCATCGCGAGGCCCATGTCCCAGCCGCGCCGGTCCGCCAGCAGCATCGCGGTGATCAGAACGAGGTTCATCACCACGGGTGCAGCTGCGGCGGTGGCGAAGCGGCCTCCCGCATTCAGCAGGCCCGAGAGCAGGGCGGTGAGCGAGATGAACAGGATGTAGGGAAAGCAGATGCGCCCGTAGACCACCGCGAGATCGAACCTCTCGTCGCCGAGAAAGCCGCTGGCCTGCAGCGCCACCAGCCAGGGCATCGCCAGATGTGCCAGCAGCGAGACCGCAAACACCACGGCAAAGAGTCCGGAAAAGGCCTCTTCGGCAAATCCGCGCGGGGTGTCGCCGACCTCGAGGCGCCGCGCGAACATCGGCACGAAGGCGGTGTTGAACGCACCCTCGGCAAAGAAACGGCGAAACATGTTGGGTAGGCTGAAGGCCACGAGATAGGCTTGCGCCACCGGCCCGGTCCCGAGGTAGGCGGCGATCATCAGGTCACGCAGGAAGCCGACAAAACGGCTGGCGAGCGTCCAGCTGCCGACCGACAGGATGCCTCGGAGGAGCGGGCTTCTCATCGAGCGGGCATTGCGGGTCGGGGGCCAGATACGGGATCAGGCATGGGACCTCATGGGTGTCGTCTCCTGCGCGCGGGCCCGCAGCCAGCGGTGTCGGTCCTGTGCTATCGCGGCACAGTTGCGCTGTCGAGCACCGCGGTGGCGCGTGTCGGTGTGACGCCGGCCGGCGGCTCGATGAAGCTCCGGACGAACTCGGTGGCCGGCTGGTTGCGGATCTCGGCCGGGGCTCCGACCTGTTCGATCCGGCCCATCGACATGACCGCGACCCGGTCGGCGAGGGTCAGGGCTTCTTCCTGGTCATGGGTGACGAAAACGGTGGTAAGCCCCGTTGCATCGTGGATTTCGCGCAAGCCGGCGCGCAGCTCGCGGCGCACCCTGGCGTCGAGCGCCCCGAAGGGCTCGTCGAGCAGCAGCATGCGCGGCTCGGGTGCCAGCGCGCGCGCCAGCGCGACCCGCTGGCGCTGGCCTCCCGACAGCTGGCTGGGATAACGCCCGGCGATCTGCGGCAGTTGGATCAGCTCGAGCAGCCGCGCGACGCGGCGGGCGATCTCGGCACTGCCGGGGCGGGTGCGGCGCGGCCGGGCGCGCAGACCGTAGGCGATGTTTTCGAACACTGTCATGTGGCGAAAGAGCGCGTAGCTCTGGAACACGAAGCCGGTGCGCCGCTGCTGCACCGGGGTGCCAGTGGCGTCCACGCCGTCGAGCAGCACCCGCCCGGCGCTTGGCTGTTCCAGCCCGGCCAGGATGCGCAGCAGCGTGGTCTTGCCCGAGCCGGACGGGCCAAGCAGCGAGACCATCGCGCCCGAGGGAATGGCGAGCGACACCGGGTGCAGCGCGGTCATCGTGCCGAAACTCTTGGAAATCTCGTCGATGTCGATGTGCATGGAAGTCTCCGATCAGTGACGGCGGGTGGCGGCCAGCTGGTCCGCGTGGCGCCATTCAAGCAGGGATTTGAGGGCGAGCGTGAGCAGAGCGAGCGCTGCCAGCAGCGCCGCCATCGAGAAGGCGGCGACCGAGAGATACTCGTTGTAGAGCATCTCGATCATGATCGGCATGGTGGTGGTCTGGCCACGGATCTTGCCCGAGATCACCGCCACCGCACCGAACTCTCCCATGGCGCGCGCATTGCACAGCAGAACGCCGTAGAGCAGCGCCCAGCGGACATTGGGCAGGGTCACGGTGCGGAACATGTGCCAGCCCGAGGCGCCGAGCGTCAGCGCTGCCTCTTCCTCGGCGCGGCCCTGTTCGGTCATCACCGGGATAAGCTCGCGCGCGACGAAGGGAAAGGTGATGAAAAGCGTCGCCAGCAGCAGGCCCGGGAAGGCGAAAACGATCCTGAGGTCATGCGCCTGCAGCCAAGTGCCGAGCCAGCCGTGCGCTCCGTAAAGCAGCACGAGGGCCAGCCCCGCGACCACCGGCGAGACGGAGAAGGGCAGATCGATGAGGGTGATCAGAACGGCCTTGCCACGGAAGTCGAACTTGGCGATGGACCAGGCGGCGGCGAGGCCAATCGCCGCGTTGAGCGGCACCGAGACGGCGGCGACCATGAGGGTGAGGCGGATCGCCGAGAGCGCGTCGGGCTCGGTGAGTGCGGCGCCGGCGGCTCCAAACCCGTCCCGCAGGGCCTCGGCGAAAACCACCGCAAGCGGCGCGATCAGCAGCACCAGGGTCAGGCCGAGCACGCCCAACGTGAGCAGGGCGCGGACGGTCGGGCCCTCGGTGGTCGCGCGGTGGGGCTGGGGCCTGTCAAGCGCGGCGGGGTCAGACATGGCCGATCCTCCTGCGGGTCCAGACCTGCGTGGCGTTGATGAAGAGCAGCATCGCGAAGGAGATGCCGAGCATGGCGAGGCCGATGGCCGCAGCCGCGTCGTAGTTGTATTCCTCGAGCCGGATGACGATCAGCAACGGCGCGATCTCGGTCTGTCCCGGCAGGTTGCCGGCGATGAAGATGACCGAACCGAACTCGCCCACCGACCGGGCCAGCGCCAGCGCAAAGCCGGTCAGCAGCGAGGGCGTCAGCACCGGCAGGACGACTTTGCGCAGCGTGCGCAGCCTCGAGGCGCCGAGCGTGGCCGAGGCTTCCTCCCATTCCGGGTCGATTTCGTCGATCACCGGCTGCACGGTGCGCACCACGAAGGGCAGCCCGACGAAGACCAGCGCCAGCCAGATGCCCGCCTCGGTGTAGGCGACGCTGATCCCCAGCGGCGCCAGCGCCTGTCCAAACACGCCGTTCGGCGCGTAGAGCGTGGTCAGCGCGATCCCGGCCACCGCCGTCGGCAGGGCAAAGGGCAAGTCCACCGCCGCATCGATCAGCCGCCGCCCCGGAAAGCGATAGCGGGTCAGCACCCAGGCCAGCGCCAGCCCGAAGACCAGGTTGAACAGCGAGGCGATCAGCGCCGCACGAAACGAAAGCAGGAGCGCCGCGCGCACCCGTGCCGGGGCGAGGTGACCGGCGATCTCCGCCGGGCCTATGAGCAGGCCCTGACCCAGAAGCGCCGCCAGCGGCAGCAGAACCACGCCGGTCAGGGCGGCAAGCATTATCCCTATGCCGAGGCCGAAGCCGGGCAGGGGAGAGGCGACGCGCAGCATCGGGCTCACTCCGCGGAGATCTGGTCGAAGATGCCGCCGTCGCCAAAGAAGCGCGGTTGCGCTTCGGTCCAGCCGCCGAAATCGGCGATCGTGACGAGCTCGAGGTCGGGGAAGCGGTCGATCTCGTCATCCGCGGCCAGCGAGCTGTCCCAGGCGCGGTAGAAGTTGGCGAGCGCCAGCGCCTGCGCCTCGGGGCTGTAGAGATACTCGAGATAGGCCTGCGCCACCTCGCGCTGCGCGTCATCCTTGATATTGCCCGGCACAAGCGCCACCGGCGGCTCGGCGAGGATCGAAACAGACGGCACGACGATCTCGAAGGCCTCCGCGCCAAGCTCGTCGAGCGCGAGGAAGGCCTCGTTTTCCCAGGCCAGCAGCACGTCACCGACGCCGCGCCGGGTGAAGGTGGTGGTCGCCCCGCGCGCGCCGCTGTCGAGGACCGGCACGTGTCTGAAAAGCTCGGTCACGTAGTCCCGCGCGCTGTCCCCGCTGCCGCCGGACTGGGTCAGCGCCCAGCCCCAGGCGGCGAGGAAGTTCCAGCGTGCCCCGCCCGAGGTCTTGGGGTTGGGGGTGACCACCTGCACGTCGTCGCGGATCAGGTCGTCCCAGTCGGCGATGCCCTTGGGATTGCCCTGGCGGACAAGGAAGACGATGGTCGAGGTATAGGGCGCGGAATTATGCGGCAGGCTTGCCTGCCAGTCCTTGGGCAGCACGCCGGAACGCTCGGCGATTGCGTCTATGTCCGAGGCGAGCGCGAGTGTCACCACCTGTGCGTCGAGCCCGTCGATCACCGCACGCGCCTGCGCGCCTGATCCGCCGTGGCTTTGTTCGATGGTGACGGGATCGTGTCCCTGCGCCTGCCACCAGTCGGAGAATAGCGCGTTGTAGGCGCGGTAGAATTCGCGCGTGGGGTCGTAGGAGACGTTAAGCAGCCGGGTCTCGGCGGCGGCGAGACTGGGGCTCATGACCGCGCCGCTGGCCAGCACGGCGGCGAGCAGGGGCGCAGGGGTGCGAAGAAAGGCGAGGCTCATGTCGGGTCTCTCTCAAAACGGGAATGTCAGATCGGCCTTTGGCCGGGACGGATCACGCGGACACGCCATTGCATGGGGCAGCGGCCTTGCATCCTCTCGCGGGCGGTCCCCTTCGTGGTCGCTGGCACGCATGGTCAGCGCACGGCTGCCGAGCTGAAGCGGCAGTCGGGAGTCGCGGGCCACGAGGTGCGTCACATGCACCCGCCGCGCAGGACTGGAGTGAAGGGACGTCGGCATTCGGGTCCTCCTTTCGGACGGGCGGGATCGCCCGACGATGAGCTGGGCAGCTTGCCCAATAACCTAAATATCCATCGTGTTAGTCGTATTTGCGAGAGAAGAGGTTCAGCGTCTTGCATCGCTGTGAGAGAACTTTATTCTCTGGCGCTCGGTTGCCGCGACAATCCGTTTGCCTGCGCCGCCCCCTATGGCGTGCCGGTGCCGAAGGTTTTCCCTGCCATAACAGGATCTTTCAGCAAATCCTGAAGGGTCAGCGACTCGATCAGCAGCAGGTAGCTGTAGAACACCTCGCCGAAGACCCGGCGCAGCTGGCAGCTCTGCTCGTCGTCGCAATCCTCGCAGCGCTGATAGGCGCGGCGAGAGAGGCAGGGCAGGGGCGCGATGGGCCCGTCGATCTGTTGCAGCAACTCGCCAAGCGAGACTTTTGCGGGCTCGCGGATCAGAAAGTACCCTCCGGCGCGACCCCGTTTGGCCCCGAGGTATCCGGATTTCCGCAGATCGAGCAGGATGTGCTCGAGAAAGCGCTTCGGCGCTCCCGACCGTTGTGCGACCTCCTCGATGGTCAGCGCCGTGCCCGGTTCGAGCGCGCCGAGGGCCATGAGGGACTTGAGAGCGTATTTGGTCTTCTGCGTGATCATGCGCCCAGTAAAACACCAAATTCACGGCAGGAGAAGTCGTCTTTACTTTAATCACGATAATGACGGTAGACATATTGTTAAAATGCGACATGCTGATCCGGTAAACCGACTCGCAGGAGGGATCCGGATGGGCCTCGACCGCATCGACCGCAAGATCGTCGCAACGCTGATGGGGGACGCGACGGTCCCGCTCGCCCGGCTGGCGGACATGGTGGGGTTGTCACAGACCCCCTGTTGGAAGCGCGTGCGCAAACTGGAGCAGACCGGCGTGATCCGGGGACGCGTGGCTTTGGTGGATCCCGAGCATCTTGGGCTCGGTCTCACCGTCTTCGTCAGCATTTCGGCACCGGAGCAGAGCGCAGAGTGGCAAAAACTGTTCGAAAGTGTCGTGGTCGGTTTGCCGGAGGTCATGGAGGTCTATCAACTTGCCGGGAGTCACGATTACGTCCTGCGCATCGTGGTTCGCGACATGTCCGGCTTCGAGCGTCTGCGGCGGCAGATCACCGAAGCAGTTCCGGTGCGCGAGATTTCCGCCAACTTCGCGCTGCGGCGGTTGAAGACCCAGACTGTACTGCCGATCGACACCATCACCGCGTAGGCCGCCTTGCCGGCTGCCCGACTTCCACGGCGATCTCAGCCCAACCTTAGCGCCTCGCGCGTCGGCGCGGCGATTAGGTCGGTGCGCGTGACGATGCCGACAATGCGTCCGCTCTCCAGCACCGGGATGGCATCGACATCCCCATCCGCCATCATCGGGAGCAGCGCGGAGGTGACCGGCAAAGAGGCGCCCACACGCGATCGGGGGCGGACACGAGTTCGCCAGCCCCCCTTGAGACGGGCCCCTTCGTGCCGCAAGCTGTTCTCGACTGCCCCGAAAGGAGGATCCCCCGATGGTCGAGCACGCCCGGACGTTCGCGATGGTTGCCACGGTTCTTGCCCTGGGCGCCTGTGCCCAGGGCCCGCAGATACAACCGCTGACCAAGGGCTTTGTCGAGGGCAGCTTTACCGCGAGCGATGCGGCCGTGGGGGCATGCAGGGCCAAGCTGGCGGCGGAAACCTCGGGCAAGCTGAAGGTCGTGGGATCGCAATCCACGGGCGCAAGAAGCTCGGTCTACATGCGGATCGGTCCAAGCGGCGCCCCGTGGCGATGCCGGGTGGGCTCGGATGGGAGCAATCCGACCGTCGGATTCATGGGGTATGGCGGGATGGCCTAACGTCAGCGAGCGACAAAATTCTGTTTCCTAGGTCAGGCTGAGAACTGGCGCACCCAAAGTCGGATCGAGGCGATGTCGACGAAGCCGAAGAGAAGTTCTGCTGCCGATCATGTGCAGAGCATCCGGCGCGCTAGCTACGGGTTTAGGAAGGCACCGAAATTCCGACATTTTGCCGAGCTTGCCGCCAACGATGTCGAGCCCGAAAAGCATGGCTGTCAAACGGAAGAGCTACGGCGCCGAGTTGAAGGCGAAGGTGCTGCTTGAGGCCCTTCATGGTGAGCGGGCAGTCGCTGAACTGGTGGCAAACCGTGGCGCGCATCAAAGCCTGATCAACACACGGACGCGACAGTCGCCCGCGGCCCTGTCCTGCCCCCTATCGGGCGGGGCCGAGGCGAAGGCGGCCGAGTTCGAGACACAGCCCCCCAAGACCGGTTAGCTCGGGGTGGAGGAAGATTTCTTGGCCAAGGCCTCCGGACGGCGAGCGTGTCCCGGAGGAGAGAGCTGATCGTGCGAGGGCTCCCTGCGGCTTGGCTTCACCCCGCAGGCTGCGGGGCCTGCGTGCCCAAGGCGCGCCTACCCGGTTTCTCTCGCAGCATGAGCATCGCAGGGGTCACCACGAGGGTGAGCACCGTGGCAATCACCAGCCCGCCGGCGATCGCGCTCGACAGTTCCGTCCAATACTGTGTCGAGGGCGCGCCGAAGACGATCTCTCGGTCGATGAAGTTGATGTTCATCCCCAGCACCATCGGCATCAGGCCGAGCGCCGTGGTGACGGAGGTGAGCACCACCGGGCGCAGGCGTTGCGCGCCGGTCCGCAGTGCGGCTTCGAGCGGCGAAAGCCCGGTCCGGCGCAGGTCATTGTAGGCATCGATCAGCACGATGTTGTTGTTCACCACGATGCCTGCGAGCGCGATCACCCCGACGCCGCCCATGACGATGCCGAAGGGGCGCCCGGTGACGACCAGCCCTAGCAGCACCCCGCCGATCGAGAAGACGATCGCGCTCATCACCACGGCGGACTGGTAGATGCTGTTGAACTGCACCACGAGGATCAGGAACATCAGCACGATGGCGGCAACGAAGGCGAGCGCAAGGAAGATCATCGATTCCTGCTGATCCTCGGCTTCGCCGGCGAAGTCGTAACTGGCGCTCTCGGGCAGCTCCGCCCTGTCGAGCTCGGCGCGCAGGGCGGTGACCTGATCGTTGACCAAAAGCCCGGGCGCGACGTTCGCCTCGATTGTGGTGACGCGTTTTTCGTCGATCCGGCGGATGACACCGACGCGCTCGACTGGCTCGAAGGTCACGAAGTTCGAGATCGGCACGAGACCCGCCGAGGTCGGCACACGCAGGTTCGTCAGTTCCGACAGCGAGCGGGAGTCGTTGGGGAAGCGCACGCGCACGTCGAGCTCGCCGTCGGCGTCCGGCGGCCGGTAGTCGGTCACGGTGATGCCCTGGGTGAGCAGCTGCACCGCCTGGCCGAGCAGGCTGACGTCGGCCCCGAAGCGCGCGGCCTCGGCGCGATCGACGTTGATCGCCACCTCGACCCCGGGCAGAGGTCGGGTGTCGGTGACGTCCGTGAAGCCGCCGACACGTTCCATCGCGGCCAGGACGGCATCCACCGAGGCGCTCTGTTCCGAGGTGTCGCTCGCCGAGACCCTGAGGTTCACCGGCTTGCCGCTCGAGGGTCCGCCGCTCTCGGTCTCGACCTGCACGTCGATGCCGGCAATATCGGCCATCTTGTCACGGATTTCGGCGCCGATCTCGTCGGCGGTCCGGCGCTCCTGCCAGTCCACGAGGTCAAGCTGAAGCGTGCCGATCACGTCCTCCTCGCCGCCTCCGGCGCTCATGGTCGAGCGGGCATAGACGCTCTCGATGCCCTCGGTGCCGACAAGCCGGTCTTCGACCTTGCGCACCAGATCGTCGCGCTCGTAGATTGACAGGTTGTCACGGGCGCGCACCTGCACCTGCATGAACTCGGGCTCGACCGACGGGAAGAACGAGATGCCGCGCCCGAACTGGCCGTAGAGCGCAAAGCCGCCGAGCAGCAGCGCCAGCGCCAGGACGATGGTCGTCCAGGGGCGCAGGATGGCGCGTTCGAGCAGTCGCACATACGCCCCGGTGAGCCCACCGATCTGCCGCGGGTCGCCGCGTTCGGCCGCGTGCAGCGCCGCCTTGGCGCGCGCGGTCTGCGGCTGGTTGCGGCCGATCATGCCGCCGAGCACCGGAATGAAGATCAGCGCCATGAAGAGCGAGGCCCCGAGCGTCAGGATGACCGTGATCGGCAGGTACTTCATGAACTGCCCGATGAGGCCGGTCCAGAACAGCAGCGGGAAGAACACCGAAAGGGTGGTGGCGGTCGAGGCGATGATCGGCCAGGCCATGCGTTTGGCGGCATGGGCGTAGGCGGCCTTGGGGCTGTCGCCCTCCTGCAGGCGGCGGTCTGCGAGTTCGACCGTGACGATGGCGCCGTCGACCAGCATGCCCACCACGAGGATCAGCGCGAAGAGCACGACGATGTTCATCGTGTAACCCATCGCCCAGATGATCGCGACACCGGCAAGAAAGGCGCCGGGAATCGACAGGCCGACAAGGATCGCCGAGCGGAAACCGAGCGCAAAGACGATGACGATCATCACCAGCATGATGGCGGCCATGACGTTTGCCTCGAGGTCCGAAAGCAGCGTCTTCACCTGCTCGGACTGATCCTGGAGGTAGGTCACGCGCAGGCTGTCCGGCCAGTCGGCGCTCATCTCGTCGATGACCTCTTTGGTGGCTGCGACCGTGTCGATGATGTTGGCCCCAGAGCGCTTGGTGACCTCGAGTGCGAGCGAGGGCTGGCCATCAATGCGCGCATAGCCGGTGGGGTCCTCGAACGTGCGGCGCACCGTGGCGACATCGCCGAAGGTGACGACCGTGGTGCCGTCGACCTTGACCGGCATGTCCATCACATCCTCGAGATCCTCGATAAGGCCTGGCACCTTCAGCACGATGCGCCCGCCGCCGGTCTCGATGGCGCCCGCCGCGATCAGCTGGTTGTTGCGCTGGAGCTGGCTGGTCAGGCTCTCGAAGCTGAGGTTGTAGGTCTGAAAGACCGTGGGATCGATCAGCACCTCGAGGAATTCCTCGCGCGCGCCGCCGATGTCCACCTCGAGCACGCCGGGCAGGGCCTCGAGCTTGTCCTGCACCGCCTCGGCGATGTCGTTCAGCGTCCGCTCGGGCAGGGGGCCGGACAGCACGGCGGTGATGATCGGGAAGAGCGCGGTGTTGATCTCGGTGACGTTGAGCGTGGTCGCGTCCTCGGGCAGGTCGCTCTGCACCGTGTCGGCGGCCTCACGTACCTTGTCGAGCGCCTCGTCGATGTCGCCGCCGGCGGCGAATTCGAGCTGCACGCTGGCAAAGCCCTCGGTGGCCTCGGCCGACATCTTCTCGAGCCCCTCGATGGCGCCGAACTCGGCCTCCATAGGCTCGATGAGCAGCCGCTCTGCATCCGAGGGGCTGATACCGTCGAGCGTCGTACTGACGTAGACGAGCGGCAGGGGAACCTCGGGGTTCGCCTCCTTGGGGATCGAGACATAGGCCACGGCGCCGAAGGCGAGGATCATCCCCAGCAGGATCATCACCGCGCGGCCGCGGGAGAAGGCGGCGTCGATCAGGCTGTTCATGGGGTATCCTCGGCGACATCGAGCGGCAGGGCGGCGGTGGCGGCGGAGCCTTGCCCTGTGCCTTCCTCCCGCTCGGCTCGGACGTCCTCGCCGTCGCGCACGAAGCCTTGTCCAAGGGTGATGAGCGTCGCTTCGTCGTCGAGCCCGGTGACCCAGACGCTGTCGATCTCGGTCTTCACGATCTGGACCGGGTGGAAGACGACGCGCCCGTCCTCGACGGTCTTCAGCCCGATCTGACCGGCCTCGTCGAGCGAGATGATCGAAGGAACGACGCGATGCGCCTTGGCCTCGCCGGTGGGGATGGTGACCTGCGCCGAGATGCCCGCGGGCACCTCGCCGCCGGGGTTGGCGACCTCGATCTCTGTCAGGAACGTGCGGGTCTCGGCGGCCGCGGCGGCACCGACGAAGCTGACGCGCCCCTCGCGGGTCTGGCCGGTGATGAAACTGACCTCGGCGCTCTGTCCCTCGCGGATCCGGCTCAAGGCCTGCTGCGGCACCTGGATGGCAACGGTGAGCGGATCGTTGTCCACGATGCGCGAGATGGTGGCACCGGCCTGCACGTATTCGCCCTCGCTGGCAGGCAGCGCCTCGATGCGCCCCGCGAAGGGGGCTTCGACGACAAGGTTGCCGATGGCCTCCTCGGCGCTTGCCACGTCGGCCTCGGCGACGGCCAGCGCGGCGCGGGCGTCGGACAGCCGGTCGTTGGTGGCGACGCCGCGCTCGAAAAGCTGCGCGGCATTGTCGAATTCCCGCCGGGCATTGGTGCGCTGTTCCTTGGCCTGGGCAAACGCGGCCTCGGCGCGGGTCGCGTCCAGGCGGGCGAGGATGTCTCCCGGTTCCACCCGGTCGCCCTTGGAGAAGGGCACCTCGATCACCGTGCCCGCGGTCTCGGCGATCACCTCGGTGTCACGGTCGGGCAGCGCCTGACCCTCGGCGCGGTAGCTCAGCGTGACCGGCTCCGCCTGCGAGGGGCGGACCCTCACCGAGGGTGGCAGCGGCTCCTTGGCGGCGGCCTCGTTCTTTGGCTCGGCACCGGGGAAGAGGAAGCCGCTGCCCATCCAGGCGACGAGGGCCCCCACCAGCGCGATGGCGATCCAGAACGGCCGCGAGGAGCCGCGGTCGGTTTCGAACTGCAGCGCCGGTCCTCGGGGCGCGGCGTCGGGGCGGTCGGTCATGCTGGTGCACCTTCGCTCATGAGGGCGTGATCGGAACTCGGTCTGCGCGCCTTTACATACCGACCGTCGGTCTGTAATCAAGGGCGCAGATGACGGAGAACGTAATCGTGACCGCCAAACGTTCCAGAATGACCGCAGGGGACCGCCGCACGGCGATCCTGGATGTCGCGGCCGAGCTACTGTCCACTCACCCGTGGGAAGAGGTGACCGTGGCCCTTCTTCTCGAGGGGGCAGGGATCTCCAAGGGCGGCTTCTACCACCACTTCACCTCGAAGGAGGACGTGCTCGAAGCGCTTTTGCTGCGGTTCACCGACGCGTGCACCGCAGCAGGCCAGGCGGTCCACGAGCGGAGTCCAGGCGGCGCGGTCGCGCGCTTCACCGCCTATCTCGGGGGCACGACCCGCTGGGAACTCGACCATGCCGAAAAGATCATGGCGGTGATCCGTATCGCGATGATGGCCGGGAACGAGTCGATCTTTCTCAAGCTCGAGGAGGAATCCCGGCAGCGGGCCACGCCGCTGTTGCGACGGCTCGTCGCCGATGGCGTCCGGGAAAGGGCCTTCGACGTGATCGACATCGACATGACCGTGAGCTTGCTGCAGCACACGTGGCGAATGCGCTGGGTGGTCCTTGCGCAGGCGCGCCAGCTCTGCGTGGAGGGCGACGTCGCCGGGGGATGGGCGATGCTCGAGGACCGGCTGAGCCTCGAGGAGCGGATGACCAATCGGCTGCTTGGGTGCTCCGCGGTGGCGCCAGTGCGCATGCCCGAGTCCGAGGAATTCAGGGGGTTCTTGACGTCCGGCTGACGCCGTGGCGTGCCGCGTGCCTCACCGAAGGGTGGGACGTGCGCGGGACCCGGTCTACCGCGCCAGCAGCCTCCTCGAGCCGCTGAGACAGCACAGCGTCCGCCCTGTGCCGCGGGCGACCAGCGTCAGGCCGGCGTCCAGAGCGATGCGCAGCGCGTAGTCGGTTGCGGCGCTCGGGGCGACCAGCGCCGTGGCGCCGATCGCGATGGTCTTCTGCACCATCTCCGTCGACACGCGCGACGAGATGATCACCGCGCCTTCCGCCGGGTTGAGGTCGCCCCGGCACAGCGCACCGGCCAGCTTGTCGAGCGCGTTGTGCCTGCCCACGTCTTCGCGGGCCAACACGATGCCGCGGCCCGGCAGCAGGAAGCCCGCCGCATGGCAGGCGCGCGTGCGATCGTGCAAGGGCTGGTGCGCGCGGAGCCGCTCGGGCGCCGCGGCGAGTTCGTCCGGGTCGAAGCAGGGCCCGTCGGGTAAGGTCGGCAGGTCGCGCGCCACCTTGGCAAGGCTGTCTATGCCGCAGAGGCCGCAGCCCACCGGACCGATCGTGGCGCGCTGGCGCTTCATCACGCGGTGAGACGCCTCCGGCGCCAGCCACATGCGCGCCTCGAAGCCATTCGGGTGGTGCAGGATCTCGAGGTCGCGCAGCTCGCTCCGGTGGTGGAGGATACCCTCGGTCAACATGAACCCGAGCGCGAAGTCCTCCAGATCGTCGGGGGTCGCCATCATCACCGCGAGCGTGCTGCCGTCGCAGGTCAGCGCCACAGGGGCTTCTCCGATCTGCGGCGGCAGCGCAGGCCCCTCGCCGGTCAGGCTCTGGTGCAGGCTCACGCGACGATCCTCACAGGTGTGCCCTTGTAGGCGGGGGTCTGGGAATTTTTCTCGTGGTAGGTCAGCGGCACCAGCGGGTTGAGTTCGGGATAATAGCCCGCAATGCAGCCATCGGGAAGGTCGTAGGGGGTGATCCTGAAGTCCTCGACCCGCCGGGACACGCCCTCGTCGACGGCGGTGACCAGCGCCACCTTCTGCCCCTCGGAAAGACCGAGCCGCTCCATCTCGCGCCGGTTGATCATGACGATCTCGCGCCCGCCGCTCAGCCCGCGCAGCCGGTCGGAAAAGCCGTAGATCGTGGTGTTGAACTGGTCATTCGACCGCAGGGTGATCAGCGTCATCACCTCTTTGCCCGTCGGCGCCTCGCCAAGCGCCGAGAGCGTCGTGGGCTCGGTGAACCCGGCCTTGCCGCTCTCGGTGTGCCAGATGCGATCGCGAGCGGGATTTCCACGGTAGAAGCCGCCGGGCTGCATCAGCCGCTCGTTGAAGTCGGCAAAGTCGTCAGGGAAGGTCTGGGCGATCAGGTCGCGCAACAGATCGTAGTTTTCAGTCCATCCCTCCCAGTCCAGCTTCGGGTTCTCGGGCAGCGTCGCCTTGGCCATGCCCGCCACGATGGCGAGCTCGGAGCGCACCGTCTCCGACGGTGGCTCGGCCCCACCGAGCGAGCCGTAGATATGCGAAAAGGTATCCTCCATCGAAACGGCCTGCGGGCCGGTCGCCTGGATGTCGCGGTCCGTGCGGCCAAGACAGGGCAGGATGTAGCTGACCTGGCCCGGGACAAGGTGAGAGCGGTTGAGCTTGGTGGCCACATGCACGGTCAGGCGCAGGCGCGGCCAGGCGGCCTCCATGCGCGCGCGGTCGGGCAGGGCGCGGACCAGGTTGCCACCGAGCGAGATCATCGCCTCGACACGGCCGTCGAGGATGCCCTCGCAGGCGTGGACGGCGTTCATTCCATCGCGGGTCGGCGCTTCGATCCCGAAGAGTGCGCGCAGCTTGTCTGCTGGCATATGCGCCGATTTCTCGCCGATGCCGACGGTGCGCTGACCCTGAACGTTGGAATGGCCGCGCACCGGCGAGATGCCGGCGCCCAACTTGCCGATATTGCCGCGCATGAGGAGCAGGTTGCACAGCATCCCCAGGTTGAGCCAGCCGTTGACATGCTGCGTCATGCCCATTCCGTAGATGCCGATTGCGGTCTTGGCCGAGAGATACACCTCCGCCGCCTCACGGATCATCGCTTCGGTCAGCCCCGAGTGCCGCTCGATCTCAGCCCAACTTGCAGCCCGCACGGCCTGCTGCGTCTCCGGGAAGCCGCTCGTATGCGCCGCGATAAATCCGTGATCCAGCACGGTGCCGGGCGCGGCGTCCTCGGCCTCGAGAACGCATTTCATCAGACCGGCGATCACTGCGATGTCTCCGCCCGGGCGCAACTGGTAATAAAGCTCGGAGATCCGCGTCGGCGTGCCGACGGTCATCTGCGCCGGGCTCTGCGGATCGGCGAATTCGATCAGCCCGCGCTCGCGTACCGGGTTGAAGGTGACAATACGGCAGCCGCGCTTCACCGCATCCTTCAGCACGTGCAGGAAGCGCGGACTGTTGGTGCCGGTGTTCTGGCCGAAGAAAAAGATCGTGTCGCAATGCTCGAAATCCTCGAGCGTGCAGGTGCCGACCGGTGTGCCGATGAAGGTCTTGAGGTTCACGCTGGTGGTCTCGTGGCACATGTTCGAGCTTTGCGGCAGGTTCTGGTGCCCCATGGCGCGGGCAAAGAGCGCGTAGAGATAGGACGCCTCGAGCCCCGCGTGGCCGGAGGCATAGAAAACTGCCTTCTCGGGGGCCATACCGCGCAGCTCGCGACCGATCTCGGCGAAGGCCTCCTCCCAGCGGACGGGCAGATAGCGGTCCTGCGCTGGATCGTAGCGCAGAGGCTCGGTCAGGCGTCCGGACTTCTCCAGATCATGGTCGTGCCAGCCGCGCAGCTCGGCGAGGGTATGCTGTGAGAAGAACTCGGCCCCGGCGCGGTTGCGATCAAGCTCCCAGAGGGTCGCCTTTGCACCGTTTTCGCAGAATTCAAAGGTGCTTGGCTTTGCCGGCTTGGCCCAGGCGCAGGAGGAGCACATCACCCCGCCTGGCTTGTTGAGCTTGGCCAGTACCTTCGTCGCCACGGTGGGGACCCCGGTTTCGCCAGCTATCCGTGCGACACCCTTCAGTGAGCCCCAACCGCCGGCCGGGTGACTGTCGAAGGGCGTGTCCGGATCCTGGGTGTCCGCCCGGTGGCCGGCAGAGGAATTTCTTTCATCCATGACATCGCTCCTTTGCTCCGTGGGGGCTTCGGGACAACCGGGGCGTCGGGGGGATTGTTCCGCCGGTGCCGGTTCCGTGAAGCCTCCGGGTGATCCGCAGCGGCTGCTGTGCCGTAGTCTCCATCAATGGGGCAGACCGACCACGGAGCGATCCGGCCGGACAGGCCGATTGCCCGAAGATCGTCCGGCTGTTTGCCGGATGCGCGGGCGGGGCTAGCTCTACCTAAAGCCACACCTTCGACGGAATTTGCCATGACCGCAGAAGTTCTCGCCCGGCTCCAGTTCGCCTTCACGGTGTCGTTCCACATAATCTTCCCGGCCTTCTCGATCGGGCTGGCGAGCTATCTCGCGGTGCTCAACGGCGCCTGGCTGTGGACGCGGGACGGGCGGTACCTGTCCCTGTTCAACTTCTGGAAAAAGATCTTCGCCGTCGCCTTCGGGATGGGCGTGGTGTCGGGCATCGTCATGTCCTACCAGTTCGGCACCAACTGGTCGGTGTTTTCCGACAAGGCCGGCCCGGTGATCGGCCCGATGATGGCCTACGAGGTGCTGACCGCCTTCTTCCTCGAGGCGGGCTTTTTGGGGATTATGCTCTTCGGCCGTAGCCGGGTGGGGGACGGGCTGCACATGCTGGCGACCGGCATGGTGGCGCTGGGGACGCTGATTTCGGCCACTTGGATCCTCGCGGTGAACAGCTGGATGCACACGCCGGCCGGCTTCTCGATCGCCGAGAACGGCCAGTTCGTGCCCGAGGACTGGTGGCAGATCGTCTTCAACCCCTCCTTTCCCTACAGGTTGGTGCACATGGTGCTGGCGGCCTATCTGACCACCGCGCTCGTGGTCGGTGGCGCCTCGGCCTTCCAGCTTCTCAGGGCGCCCGGCCACACGGTGTCGAAACGGAGCCTGTCGATGGCGATGTGGATGCTGGTGCTCGTGGCGCCGCTGCAGATCTTCGCCGGCGACCAGCACGGGCTCAACACGCTCGAACATCAGCCTGCGAAGATCGCCGCGATGGAGGGCCACTTCGAGCGCCACGAGGGTGGCGTGCCGCTGGTGCTCTTTGCCATCCCGGACCAACAGAACCAGAAGCTGGACTATGCGCTCGAGGTGCCGCACCTGGGCTCTCTCATCCTGACACACAGCTGGGACGGGCAGATCCCGGCCCTCTCGGAATTCCCGGTCGAGGATCAGCCGCCGGTTTGGATCGTGTTCTGGTCGTTCCGGGTGATGGTGGCGCTCGGCTTTGCCATGCTCGGGCTGGCGCTCTGGGGGCTCTGGGCGCGCTGGCGAGGCCGGCTCTATAGCGATCCCTGGTTGCTGCGCGCCTGCGTGGCGCTCGGTCCGGCGGGTTTCGTGGCGGTGCTGGCGGGATGGATCACCACCGAGGTCGGCCGCCAACCCTGGACGGTCTACGGGCTGCTGCGCACCTCCGAGAGTCATTCGCCGTTGGACCTGCCGGCTCTGACGACCTCGCTGATCGGCTTCGTCACCGTCTATTTCTTCGTCTTCGGAGCGGGCACCTTTTACCTGCTGCGGATGATGCGCAAGGCGCCCGATACGCCGCGGCTCGGCCTGCGCGACGGGCCGATCCGGACGGCGGGGATCATGCCAGGCCCTACAATGACCTCCGGCGAGAGGAGCGACTGACATGCTCGGATTGGAGCTTTCCTTCATTTGGGCCGGGATCATCGCCTTTGCCGTGCTGGTCTACGTGATCCTCGACGGGTTCGATCTCGGGGTGGGCATCCTGTTCCCGCTCGCCAAGACCGAGCAGGAGCGCGACGTGATGATGAACTCGGTCGCGCCGATCTGGGATGGCAACGAAACCTGGCTGGTGCTGGGCGGCGGCGGGCTCTTCGCGGTCTTCCCGCTGGCCTATGCGGTGGTCATGCCGGCGCTCTACGTGCCGATCATCCTGATGCTTCTCGCGCTGATCTTCCGAGGGGTCGCTTTCGAGTACCGTTGGCGCACGAAACGCTGGAAGCGGCTGTGGGACTTCGCCTTTTTCGGCGGCTCGCTGGTGGCGGGCTTCTCGCAGGGCATGGCGCTCGGCGGCCTGGTGCAGGGCATCGAGGTGGTGGATCGCGGCTACGCCGGCGGCTGGTGGGACTGGCTCTCGCCCTTCTCGCTGCTCACCGGGCTGGCGGTGGCCACGGGCTATGCGCTGCTCGGCGCCACGTGGCTCGTCATGAAGCTCGAGGGCGGGGTGCATGACCGCATGCGCCGGGTCGCGCAGCCGCTGGGGCTGGCGACGCTGGTCTTTTTGGGCCTCGTGTCGCTCTTCACGCCGCTGCAGGACGAGGTCTACTTCCAGCGCTGGTTCAGCGGCGGCTCGCTGGTCTTCTCCGTGGCCGTACCTGTGCTGGTGCTGCTTTGCGCGGCGGGTCTCTGGAAGGGGCTGCGAGGCGGCGGTGACCGACTGCCGTTCTTCTCGGCGCTCGGCTTCTTTGTGCTGGGCTTCATCGGCATCGGCATCAGCTTCTATCCGATGATCGTCCCGCCCTCGCTGACCATCGTCGAGGCTGCGGCGCCCGACAGCAGCCTTGCCTTCGCGCTCGTGGGCACAGTGATCCTGATCCCGATCATCCTGACCTACACCGCCTACGCCTACTGGGTGTTCCGCGGCAAGATCGACCCCTCTGAGGGCTATCACTGATGCGGGGCAGGAGGCTGCTCTGGTTCGTAGGGCTCTGGCTTGCGGGAATCGCGGCAGTGGGTGCCGTGGCGCTGCTGATCCGGCTCGCGCTGCCGTACTGAGCCGGTGCGAGGCGACCGACTCGGCACGCGCGCCAGAGGAATTGGCGAGCAACCGCCACGAATTTGTCATGGCACGCTTGAGGACGCGCCTTTGGCGAGACGGGCCTCTCCTTGCGCACCGAGTTCTGAAACCCGGTGCGCAAGGGCCCAAGGCAGGCGCGTTAGGCGATCAGCTTCGCGGTGATGTCGACCAGGCGCTTGGCCTGGTGCGAGACCGAGGCCTTGCCGGTCTCGTCAAACGCGCCGGCTTCGGTCGAGAAGCCGTAGGGGTTGCCGCCCGAGGCGTAGATGACGTCGCTCGTATAACCCGGCGCCACGATGATCGCTCCCCAATGCATCGCGGTGGTGTAAAGGCCAAGCGTGGTCGCCTCTTGGCCGCCGTGCACGTTCTGCGCGCTGGTGGTCGCGGTGATCGTCTTGCCCGCGAGCTTGCCCTCCGACCAGACCCCGCCGAGCGTGTCGATGAAGGCCCGCAACTGCGAGGCGGACTGGCCGTAGCGCGTTGGGGCGCTGAAGAAATAGCCATCGGCCCAGACCATGTCGTCGGGCGTGACGACGGGGATGTCGGCCATCTTCTCGGCCTGCGCCTTCCAGGCGTCTTGGCCGTTCACCACGGCCTCGGGTGCGGTCTCGGCGACGCGCAGAAGGCGGACCTCCGCGCCGGCGTCCTTGGCGGCCTCGGCCGCCGCGAGGGCGATCTGGTGATTGGTGCCATAGGTTGAGTAGAAGATGACTGCAATCTTGGGGTGTGCCACGGATCTTGCTCCTGTCGACGGTGGTGTTTCGGGAATACCGGTAAAATTGAAGCGGGTGCTGTCCGCCTGCTGGATGATGATAGGGCAGATCGCGAGTTTGTCGCGCGAAGCCTCTGAGGGAGCGTGGGGCGCCCGCGCCGCGAGGTAACTTTCGCAGGGCTGGCGTGGAACGCTTCGCCTCCTGAATCGTTTAGCAAGAATTTTGCAGCGACAGGGCAAACCTTTGAGGGCATTGGCAGCGGCGGCGGCACTGGTATTTTTGGCCGGGTGCTCGGGGCGCCACAATTGGCTCGCCGGCGCCGGCGAGGAAGCGCGGTCGGTAGAGACGCTTTTCTGGGTGGTCCTGACGGGCGCGGGAGTGATCTGGGCTCTGGTGATCGGCGCGGCCACCTATGCCCACCGTGCCGAGGCCAAGCCGCACCGCGAGCGCGAGGCCCGGCGTTTCATCGTCTGGGGCGGCGTCATTCTGCCGGTGCTTGTCGTCGGCGGCCTGCTGGTCTGGGGGCTGCTGATCCTGCGCGACATCACCGCAGATGACGGCGCGCTGACCGTGCGCGTCGACGGCGAGCGCTGGTGGTGGCGGGTGATTTACGAAACGCCCGAGGGCCCGGTGACCACCGCCAACGAGATCCGCCTGCCGCTCGGCGAGCGGGCCCTCTTCAAGCTGACCGCCGATGACGTGATTCACTCCTTCTGGGTGCCCGCTCTGGGGGGCAAGATGGACATGATCCCCGGCCGCGAGACGGAACTGGCCCTGACGCCCCGGAGGCTCGGCAACTGGGGCGGGCTCTGCGCCGAGTTCTGTGGCGGCGCGCATGCGCTGATGCGCTTTGACGCCGTGGTGATGGAGCCCGATGACTTTGCTCGATGGCTTGAACACGAAGCGCGGCCCGCGCAGGTGGCCGAGGGCGATCGGGGTTTCGTCGTCTTCGACGAGGAAGGCTGCGGCGCCTGCCATGCCATCCGCGGCACCGAGGCGCGGGGAGCGGTGGGGCCGGATCTCACCCATCTCGCCTCGCGCGACAAGCTTGGGGCGGGCATCTACGCGATGACTCCGGGGAACATGGCGCGCTGGATCACCGACACCCACGAAATGAAGCCCGAGATCGACATGCCCGCCTATCCGGGCCTGCAGGGCGAGCGGCTGGATGCGCTCGTCGGCTTCCTGATGAGCCTCGAATAAGGGACCGCGCCGCGCATGACCGAAGAGATCGACCTCTCGAAGCTCCCCCCCGCCGAGCCCTACGACAAGGCGCGCGACGAGGCGCAGCGCGCGCGCCTGATGAAGGTCTGGCAGACCCCGACCGGCTGGCGGCGCATCTCGGCGGTGAACAACTCATCGGTGGGCAAATGGTACCTGCTGACCTCCTTCGCCTTCTTCGCCTTCGCCGGGTTCTTGGCTCTGCTGATGCGCGCCCAACTGGCGGTGCCGAACAACGATCTGCTGTCGCAGAGCCTCTACAACCAGCTCTTCACCCTGCACGGCACTGCGATGATGTTTCTGTTCGCGGTGCCGATCTTCGAGGCGGTGGCGATCCTCATCCTGCCCGAGATCCTCGGCGCGCGCGACCTGCCGTTCCCGCGGCTCTCGGCCTTCGGCTACTGGTGCTTCCTGATCGGCGGCATCTTCGTCTGCGGCTCGGTGTTCTTTGGCGTCGCCCCGGACGGCGGCTGGTTCATGTACGCGCCGTTGTCGTCCAACCCCGATTACAGCGGGCTGGGGGCCGACATCTGGCTGCTGGGCCTGTCGTTCATCGAGGTTTCGTCCATTGCCGCCGCCGTCGAGCTGATCGTCGGAGTGCTCAAGTCGCGCCCGCCGGGGATGCGGCTCAACCTTGTGCCGCTCTATTGCTGGTACGTGCTGGTGGTGGCGGGGATGATCCTTTTTGCCTTCCCGCCGCTGATCGCCGGGGATCTGCTGCTGGAGATGGAGCGGGCCTTTGGCTGGGCCTTCTTCGACCCCGACCGGGGCGGCGACCCGCTTCTGTGGCAGCACCTTTTCTGGATCTTCGGCCACCCCGAGGTCTACATCATCTTCCTGCCCTCCATCGCGCTCATCGCGACCATCCTGCCGACGTTCGCCGGGCGGCCCATGGTGGGCCATTCGTGGATCGTGCTTTCGGCAGTGGGGGTCGCCTTCCTGAGCTTCGGGCTCTGGGTGCACCACATGTTCACCACGGGCCTGCCCGAGATCTCGCTCTCGTTCTTCTCGGCGGCCTCCGAAGCAGTCGCGGTGCCCACGGGCATCCAGATCTTCTGCTTCATCGCGACCATGCTGGTCAGCAAGGTACGCCGCTCCGTGCCGATGCTCTTTGCGGGGGGCGCGCTGGCGATCTTTGTTTTCGGAGGCCTGACGGGTGTCATGGTGGCACTGGTGCCCTTCGACTGGCAGGCGCATGACAGCTACTTCGTGGTGGCGCACCTCCATTACACGCTGATCGGCGGCATGCTCTTCCCGCTCTTTGCCGGGGTGCATTACTGGTACCCGTTCGTCACGCAGAAGAAGATGTCCGACAAGCTGGGGCGCTGGAGCTTCTGGCTGATGTTCGGCGGCTTCAACCTTGCCTTCCTGCCGATGCACTGGACCGGGGTGATGGGCATGCCGCGGCGGGTCTGGACCTATGACGTGACCGACGGCTGGGCGGTGCTGAACATGGTCTCAACCGTCGGGGCCTTCATCTTCGCGGCGGGCTTCGTGGTGCTCGCGGTCAACGTGCTCTGGCCACGCGGAAAGGCGCCGCTGGTGGAGCGGAACCTGTGGAACGCCGGCACCATGGAATGGAGCGCCGAGGTTCCCGACAAGCCCTGGGGCGTGCGCTCGATCCCCTATATCCACACCCGCTATCCGCTCTGGGAGCAGAAAGAGCTGCTCGGCGAGATGGACAGGGGCGAATGGTTCCTGCCCGACGCGGAAGAGGGCAAGCGCGAGCTCATCATCACCGACATCCTTGACGCGCGGCCGCTCTACGTGCAGCGGGTCGGCGGGCCGAGCTACCTGACGCTCGGTTCGGCCTTCTGCCTCGGCGCGGTGTTCATCCTCGCCACCTTCCACCTCTGGACGCTGACGCTGCTCTTCGGCGCGGGCTTCGTCGGGTTCACGCTCTGGTGGCTCTGGACCGGCACCTCGGAGATCCCCGAAAAGCCGGAGAAAGAGGCGGGGCGCGGGCTGGTGCTGCCGACCTACGCGCAGGGCAACAACGCGCCCGGCTGGTGGGCGGTGTTCATCACCATGACCGGCGACATGACCGCCTTCATGGGGCTGGTGTTCAGCTATTTCTTCTACTGGACCGCGCTGCCCAATTTCCTGCCGGACGCGGCGAAACTTCCGGGTTTCGGCTGGCTGGTCATCGGGCTCGCGCTGCTTTTGGCTGGCTGGATCACGGCGCTGCTCGCGCGCGAGCGACTGGCCGGGGGCGGCACCGCGCAGGCGATGGCATTGCTGATCGCGGGCGTGCCGCTTGCCGCGCTTGGGATCGGGGCGTGGTGCTGGGCGGCATGGAGCGCCGGACTGAACCCCACCGAGACCTCCTTCGACGCCACCGTCTGGGTGCTGATCCTGTGGATGGGGCTGCACCTGCTGCTCGACGCGGTGATGCGGCTCTATGTGGCGGCGCGGATCTGGCGCGGGCGCTGCACGCCGCGCTACCGCGCCGACAGTGCGAACTTGACGCTCTTCACCCACTTCCTCGCGCTGACGGCGGTGGTGATCTTCGCGCTGCTGGCGCTCTTCCCGATGCTGATGGGGGTGGTGTGATGGCCCGGTCCGAGGGGAAAAAGACCGTTCCGCCCGGCGAGGCGCCGCGGGTGATCGACCAGGGCTCTGTCTGGATCCTCGTCGCCGCGCCCTCGATCTGGGCGGCGCATTTCCTGCTGAGCTACTGGGTCGCCGCGATCTGGTGCGCCAAGCTCGGGCGCGGGACCGCGCTGGCCGAACCACGCTGGATCATCGCCGCGCTCGGGGCGCTCTGCATCGCGGTGATCGCAGGTCTGGCTGCGCTGGCGATCCGGCGCTACGGTGGCGTCTTCGTGATCTTCGAGGAAATCACCGAAAGCTCGGAGCGGGCGCGCGACAAATTCATCGGCCACGTGGCCCTGCTGCTCTGCGTGCTCTCGGCGGTGGCGATCCTCTTTACCGTGATCCCCGGCATGGTGCTGGGCCAATGCTGAGCCCGCGCCGCCTCCTTGCGCTCGGCCTGCTGGCGGCTCTCTGGCTCGGGCCGCTGCCCGGGCTGGCGGCGGGGTCGATGGTGCTGCACATGGTGCTGCATCTGGGCGTGACCGCCGTGGTTCCGGCGCTCTGGGCCCCGGTCCTGCGCCTGCCGTCGGGCGCCATGGCGCTGGTGCTGGGCGCAGTGGCCGAGATGCTCGTGGTCTGGGTCTGGCACCTTCCGGCGTTGCACCTATGGGCTCGGCTGAGCACCACCGGCCTCGTTCTGGAGCAAGGCAGCTTTCTGGTCGCCGGGATATTGCTCTGGGCAACGGTGCGCGCGGCGGGCGGTTTTGGTGGCGCTGTGGTGCTGCTGGCCACGACAATGCACATGACCCTGCTCGGCGCGCTGATCGGCCTCGCGCCGCGCACGCTCTACGGGGACATCTGCGCAGGGCACCTGGGCCTCTCGGCGCTGCAGGAGCAGCAGGTGGCGGGGGCGCTGATGGCCGGGGCAGGGGGCGCGATCTACCTCGTTGCCGCATTGCGCCGGCTGGGGCAGGCTCTGGAACTCGGGGAGACGCAGGCATGAGACTGAAACGCTGGATCGCGGGGGGCATCGGCGCGCTGGCGGTCGGGGGCGCGGCGTTCTTCTGGTTCGCGCCCTACAATATCGCGGCCTCGGTCCCGCATCTGCCGGGCGTGGGAGAGACGCTGCACCAGTACCTGCGCAACGCGGTGCGAGTGCGGGCGAACCGGGTGGAGGTGCCGCGCCACGTCGACCTCGACGATCCGGCGCTGATCCGCCTCGGCGCCGGGCATTTCGCCACCGGTTGCCAGACCTGCCACGGCGCGCCGGGTATCGCGCGCAACCCGGTGGTCAAGGGCATGCGCCCCGAGCCGCCGATGCTTACCTCCGGTGACTTCGAGCCCAAGGAGTTCTGGTGGATCGCCCGGCATGGCTTCAAGTATACGGGCATGCCGAGTTGGCCCGGCGAGGGCCGCGACGACGAGCCTTGGGCGCTGGCAGCCTTCCTGTCGCACTACGACAGCTTCGACCGTGCCGCTTACGAGGACGCCGCCTTTGGCCGCGCCGGGGGCTATGAAAGCGAAGGCGTGCGCTTCGGGGGTCTGCCCGGGGCCATTCCGCAGGAGTTGGCCTGCGCACGCTGCCACGGCGAGGACGGGCTGGGCCGCGACGGCACGGCGCCGAAGCTGGCCGGCCAGTCCGCCGAATGGCTGGACCTGGTGCTCGGCGCCTATGCCGGGGGCCACCGCGAAAGCGGCTTCATGGAGCCGCTCGCCGCGCCGCTTGCCGCCGGGACACGCGCCGCGATCGCCGAACGCTACGCGGGGATGAGCGGCGACTGGCAGGGGAGGCCGCTGCCGTTCGGCGATGCCGAGCGGGGGCGCGAGCTGGCACAGCGGGGCGACGAGCACGAGGATATCGCCAGCTGCGCCGCCTGCCACGAGGGCGGCGCCGACGGGATCTCACCCAAGCGGACCGACACCCCGCGGATCGCCGGACAGGACGGCTATTGGCTGGTCAACTGGCTGCATCTCTACCGGGACGGTCCCGCGCCCGACACACCGCGATCGCATCTCATGCAGGCGGCCGCGCGGAACCTTACGGATGCAGATGTCGCTGATCTTGCCGCCTATTACGCGACGCTTGCTCCGGGGACGGTTGGCGAGTAGAGCGCAGGCCCGCTTCCACCGGGCGCATCGGCATCGCAACACCCGAGTTGGCTGCAGCCCTCCGGGCGACACGCGCGCTCCGGCGAGGACATTCATCAACATTCCCTCGGTTTCGCCACCGTGCATGGCTCAGGCCGAGCGGGTTGCGAAACTGCCGAGGCCTTGTTCCGGGCGTCAGTCCTTTCGGACTCGCTGGAGCCCCCCCAGCGCACCGCCACCGAGCCCGAGGGATCCCGCCTCTGGCTCCATGCGCTTGCGCAGGTAGGCCCAGAGCAGCGCCATGACGCCGATGGAGAAGTATCCGTCCACGGCGTAGTGGTAGCCGCTCCAGATCGACAGCAGCAGGATGACCGCGCAGAACAGCGCCGCCGGAAAGGCCAGCAGCGCCGAACGCTCGCCGCAATAGAGCGCGACCAGCGTGGCGACCGACACATGCACCGAGGCAAAGGCAGAGATCCCGGTGCCAAAGCTCTCGCGCCCCGCCGAGTACATTTCCCATAGGTAATCCTGCAACGCCCCCATCGTGGAGCCGTCCACCCCTGCGTAGCGCAGCGTCCAGGTCAGCATGGCAAAGCGGTTGCTGTCGTAGAGCCGGTCATAAAACACCGGCCCCACGGACATGCCGCCGAGGGCGATCATATTGCCAATGACGATCCAGCTTGCGCAATAGAGCACCAGGTAGCGCTTTACCCGCGTGTGATCGTGGTCACAGGCCACGAGGATCACCGGGAACAGGAAGGCGGCGATCAGCCAGGGTCCGTGATAGAGCGGGGTGAGGCTCAGCATGATGTCGGGGCCGAAGAGCCGGTTGATGACCGTCCAAGGGTCCGTGTCCCCATGCAACCAGGCATCGAACCGCGCGAGGTAGGGATCCGCGTAATAGGGCACGATCTGCGGCATCGTGGTCTTGAACAGCGTGAAGCCGAGGTGCAGGGCGAGGATGGCACCGAAGACCAGCGCGACATTGGCGGCGGCCCTCCTTCGGCTCGCGCCGCGCCGGGTCTCTGCGCGTAGGGCCCAATACGCCAGCGCAAGGGCGATCACACCCACGTACCAGAGCGAGACATCCGGCTCTGATCTCACCGTCCCGAGGACATCGGCGATCACCTCGTCGCGAAACAGCACGGCAATCAGAAATGAAAAGAGCGCGTAACCGACGCTGAAGGCAAAGAAGGCCAGGGCGGGGATCATGGTCTTGCTCCCCTCGGAAGCTGGCGCAAATTGGACATGGCTCTCGTCGGAATAGTTGATCGCTTAAAGCTATCTAGGCGAGAGGCACCGAGATTAAAGGCACACCCATGAGCGACGCGCGATTGCTCGCCACTTCGGCTCCGAGACAGACATCCCCGCCCAGCATGACCGCTTCAGCCAAGGCAGGTCGCTAACCACGCCGTTGGGCCTGGGTCATGCCTCCGGTTGAATTCGGTTCGCGGGGCACCCCATCAACTCGACCACGCTGCCATACTTCCACGACGTTGATCGAACCCCATCCGGCCCCTCGTCTTTCCTGCGGGGGCGCCTAATTGGTTGTGCCATCCAAGTCTCAGATGCAGAGGATCAGCCATCGGGGCAGGCCGAACCGGTCTCGATCCACGCTTTCGTCAGTTGGCCGAAGACCTCCTGCGTACCGGGGGCAGTTTCGCGCCCTTCGCCCGGCTCCCAACCCCAGCCGACAAGCCCGTCCGTGGCGTTGTGCTCATGCAGGTCGTCCATGCTGCGCCCACCGTTGCGCTCCGGATCCTTGAGCTGCGCGCAGATCTCCGCGGCGCTCTTGCCAACCCAGCCCATCTCGATCGGGGCAAGCTGCCAGGGTGAATGCCCGGGGATGGAGCCTTCGCCGGTGGTGAAGGCAAAGTTCTCCTCGCCGTGGCAGGTGTTGCAGCGCATGCCCGGTGCGCCAAAATCCGCATCCCCCCGCACCACTGGCGGCACATGCGGATGCATGTCCATGCCTTGCCGCGGGCTGTCGCCGACAGGGTGGCAATTGAGGCAGCGCGGGTGCTCGATCACCGCCATCATCTCGGTAAAGAGCGCCACCGAGCGTTCGGTTTCGTTCTCGATGCCATCGAACTCATCCACGGTGCGCAGGCCTTTCACCGTCTCGGCAAGGGAGGGCAGGGCGAAAAGGGCGGGTGCGGCGCCGAGCAGCGCCGCCATCAGGATCGTTTTGCGCATGGCTCAGGCCTCCATGGTCTTGAGGAAGGGCAGTTCGGTCACCGCTTTGCCGGTCAGTGCCCGCCAGGCATTGGCGACGGCGGGTCCGATCGGTGGGACGCCCGGCTCTCCGACGCCAGTGGGCTCGGCGTCCGAGGCGATGATCTCGACCATCACCTCTGGCATTTCGTGTATGCGCAACATGCGGTAGCTGTCGAAGTTCGACTGCTGGACCACGCCGCCCTCGCCCAAGGTGATCTCGTCAAAGAGCACCGTGCCGAGGCCGAAGCCGATGCCGCCCTCCATCTGCGCGCGGATCACGTTCGGATTTACCGCGACGCCGCAGTCAACGGCACACCAGACCCGGTGCACGCGCGGCTGCCCGCCCGCGTCCGAGACCTCGGCGATCTGCGCCACGTAGGTCTCGAAGCTCTCGTGCACGGCAACGCCATAGGCCTTGTCGCCCTTGACCTTGGTGCCATCCCAGCCCGCCATCTCAGCGACCTTCTCGAGCACGCCGCGGTCGCGCGCCGCATCCTCGCGCATGAGGTCGAGACGCCCTTGCACCGGGTCCTTGCCCTGCGCCTCGAGCACCATGTCGAGGAAGACCTCGGTGGCATAGCCGGTGTGCGTATGCCCCACCGAACGCCACCAGAGCACCGAGACGGGGCTTTCCTGCTGGGCCCAACCAACGCGCAGATTGCCGAGGTCGTAGGGCATCTTGGTCGAGCCCTCGTAGGAGGTCGGGTCCATGCCGTCCTGCATCATCTGCGCCATCGGCCCCCCCGCCATGATCGACTGGTTGACGACGATGTCTTCCCAGCCGGTCAGCTTGCCGTCGCCATCAAGGCCGGCGCGCATCCTGTGGATGGTGAGCGGACGGTAATAGCCGCCGTGAAGATCGTCCTCGCGGGTCCAGACCAGCTTGAAACTGCCGGGGCCGCCGGCGGCCCTGGCAACTTCGGCGAGTTCAGCGGCGAAATGCGCAGTGTCCTGCGCACGGCGACCAAAGCTGCCGCCCGCCAGCATCACGTTGAGCTGCACGCTCTCGGGAGAAAGTCCGAGCGTCTGCACGATGGTCGGCTTGTCGAGCGCGGGGAATTGCGAGCCCATCCAGACCTCGGCGCCGTCTTCGCGGACCTCGATGACGCCGTCGAGCGGCTCCATCGGGGCATGGGCGAGATAGGGGAAACGGAATTCCGCCTCGATCACCTCGGCGGACCCGTCGATGCCCGCCACCCCGTCGCCGAGCATCTCGGCGTCCTTGCCGCCCTCCGAGGCGGCTTTCGAGAACGCCTCGAAAATCTCGGCGGAGGAGCGCGTCTCCGCCCCGCTCTCATCCCATTCGACGCTCAGCGCTTCGCGGCCCTTCAGCGCAGCGTGGGTGGATCGGGCGTAGACAGCGACGCCCTGCGGGATCTGCCGCACGGCCTCGACCCCGGGAACCTCGAGCGCCGCGCTGTCGTCGACGGAGGCAACCGTGGCCCCCAGTTTGCTCGGATGCGCCACGACCACGGTCTGCATGCCCTCGCGGTAGACATCCATGGTAAAGATCGCCGTGCCAGTCGATTTGGCCTTGGTGTCGAGCTTGGGCAGGTCGGTCCCGATCAGCACGAACTTGTCTGCGGATTTCACCGGCGGGTCCTCCGGCGGAGTCATCCCGGCAGCCTTCTCCGCCAGCGCGCCGAAACCCGAGCTTTTGCCCGAGCCGTGGCCGATCTGTCCCTTGGAGATTGTGATCTCGTTCTCGGGCACGCCCCATTCCTCGGCCGCGGCGGCGACCAGCATGGCGCGGGCAGCGGCGCCGGCCTTGCGCATCTGCATGTAGGAGTTGGCCATGGCGGTAGAGCCGCCGGTGCCCTGCATACCGAAGGCAAGGTTCTTGTAGAGCTCGTCGTTGGCCGGCGCGTTCTCGGCACGCATCTGGCCCCAGTCGGCGTCCATCTCCTCGGCCACCAGAGTGGCGAGGCCGGTGAACGGGCCTTGGCCGAACTCGATGTGCTTGATGATCACCGTCACGGTGTCGTCGGGCGCGACGCGCACGAAGGCATTGGGGGCGAAGCTCGCTTCGTCGGTCGCCCCGGACTGAAAGGCCGCGGCCGCCCCGGACTGGGCGCGGGCCGCAAGGGGCAGGGTCATGCCGATCACCAGCCCCGCGGAGGAGGCCAGGAAACTGCGGCGGGAAAGCACCTGTGTCATCGTCTCATCCCTCCAGCTTGTCCGCGGCGTCATGGATCGCCTTGCGGATGCGGACGTAGGTGGCACAGCGGCAGATGTTGCCGGCCATCGCGTTGTCGATGTCCTCGTCGCTGGGTTTGGGCACTTCGCGTAGGAGCGCGGTGGCGCTCATCACTTGTCCCGACTGGCACCAGCCGCATTGCGGCACGTCGAGCCCTTCCCAGGCAGCCTGCACGGCCTCGGCTTCTGGGCCGTCGATACCCTCGATCGTGGTCACAGAGGCACCGTCGACCATGGAGACGGGGGTCACGCAAGACCTGCGGGTCATGCCATTCATCATCACCGTGCAGGCCCCGCATTGGGCGATGCCGCAGCCGAACTTGGTGCCCGTCATCTGCAACTCATCGCGCAATACCCAGAGGAGCGGTGTCTCCTCCGGCACGTCGACGGACACATCTTTTCCGTTGAGTTCGAACGAAACCATGGCTTCCCTCCCTGGCTGCGCATGCGTAGCGTGGCGCGTGGTTTGTGGAGGGGGAGATAGCGCCGCAATGCGCCGTGTCGACGTCTGGGTCGCCGAAATCCTCGTGTCGCTCGCCCGCGGACCTCGTGTCGCGATGGACGTCGCCGCCCCAGGAAGTCTCGGCGCAACCGCCCGCGCCCGAGATCGGGGCGGCGCACCGCTCGGGTCATTGCAGCCGGCGTGCGGCTTGCCTAACGTGCCGCGAGGTAAGGAGGAGTGAATCCATGACAGACAAGACCCCCGGCTTCGACACGCTGGCCGTGCATGCCGGCACCGAGCCCGATGCCGCCACCGGCGCGCGGCAGGTGCCGATCTACCAAAGCACGTCCTACGTATTCCGCGATGCGGATCATGCGGCCCGGCTCTTCAACCTCGAAGAGGTCGGCTACATCTACTCGCGCCTGACCAATCCCACTGTCTCGGCGCTGGCGAACCGGGTCACCGCGCTCGAGGGCGGAGCCGGCGGCATCGCTTGCTCTTCGGGCCACGCGGCGCAGATCATGGCGCTCTTCCCGCTGATGGCGCCGGGCTGCAACATCGTCTCGTCCTCGCGACTCTACGGCGGCACAATCACGCAGTTCAGCCAGACGATCCGGCGTTTTGGCTGGTCCGCGACATTTGTCGACACCGATGATCTGGAGGCGGTGAAGGCGGCGATTGACGAGAACACCCGCGCGCTTTTCTGCGAGACGATCGCAAACCCTGGCGGCTACGTCACCGATCTCGGGGCCATGGCAAAGATCGCGGACGAGGCGGGCATCCCGCTCATTGTCGACAATACCACCGCCACCCCGTGGCTCTGCAAGCCGATCGAGCACGGCGCGACGCTGGTAGTGCATTCGGCCACCAAGTACCTGACCGGAAACGGCACGGTCACCGGCGGCATCGTGGTGGACTCGGGCAAGTTCGACTGGTCGGCTTCTGACAAGTTCCCCTCGCTGTCGCAGCCCGAGCCGGCCTATCACGGGCTGACCTTCCACGCCGCGCTGGGGCCGATGGCCTTCACCTTCCATTCCATCGCGGTGGGGCTGCGCGACCTCGGCATGACGATGAACCCGCAAGGCGCGCATTATACGCTGATGGGAATCGAGACCCTCGGCCTGCGCATGGAGCGTCATGTGAAGAACGCGCAGGCGGTGGCGGAATGGCTCGAAAAGGATCCGCGCGTCGAGGCGGTGACCTATGCAGGATTGCCCTCCTCCCCCTGGCATGATCGGGCACAGCGCATCGTGCCCAAGGGCGCTGGCGCATTGTTCACCGTGGCGATCAAGGGCGGCTACGACGCCTGCGTCAGACTGGTGGACAGCTTAAAACTGTTCAGCCACGTCGCCAACCTCGGTGATACGCGCAGCCTGATCATCCACCCGGCCTCGACGACCCACAGGCAGCTCGAGGAAGAGCAGCAGGTGCAGGCCGGGGCCGCGCCGAATGTGGTGCGCATCTCGATCGGCATCGAAGATGTCGCGGATATCATCGCCGATCTTGACCAGGGGCTGGCTGCGGCGACGGCGTGAAGACCTGTTGAGGTCGGAGCGCGCTGGCACCCCGGTGCCAGCTCGCTCGGACGCGTGCTCGAAGCTTCGCGAGTTCGGGGCCCACTTCGGCGCCATCGGCAACCGGCAGTCGCATGCCGTGGCAGCTGGCCGTCTGGTGTCCGGTCAAAACCCGGCATCGTCGGAGGTTGCGGCCAAGAATGTGCTTGCCCTTCTGTAACCTCCTGTGGCGGCCTGTGGCGGCGCCCTTTGCCGGGCGCCGCCGCTCTTGCCTGCGAGTCAGGCCCAGGGCGTGACGAGATATTTCTCTCCCGTGCGCATCTCGCGGTAGTCCAGCACAGCATCCTTGGTGAGCATTTCCTCAAGCGTGACCCGAGA
Organism: Alloyangia pacifica; assembly: GCF_003111685.1. Classification (NCBI taxonomy): domain Bacteria; kingdom Pseudomonadati; phylum Pseudomonadota; class Alphaproteobacteria; order Rhodobacterales; family Roseobacteraceae; genus Alloyangia; species Alloyangia pacifica. The sequence continues at coordinate 486,509 of NZ_CP022191.1, forward strand.
TTTGTAGCTGCTCGCAAAGGTGCCGGTCAGGTTGTCACGCACGCGCTGACGCATCCGGCCCACGGTCTCGGGCCCGACCGATTGCAGGAACGGGAACAGCAGCCAGCCCGACAGCGTCCAGCCGAACCCATAGCTGGGTGTCAGGACAGTGGGGCTGGTGTCGAGGCGGCCGTAGATGAACATGCGTTTCGGCTGGTTCGATCCGTAGCGTGAATACTCGGCCATCTGCTCCCTTGCGACGCGCTCCATCGCCCGGAAGGCCGTATCGACCATCGTGCCGCCCCCCACTGGATCGAAGCCGTAAAAGGCGCCCGTGGCACGAATGGCGTCGGCCAGACGGTCCATGAAGTCCTCCTCGGAGGAGTTGACCACATGCTCGGAGCCAAGCCCCTTCAGCAGCTCCACCTGATCGCTCTTTCGCACGATGTTCACCAGCCCGATGCCATCCTCTGCGCAGATGCGCGTCAGCATCTGGCCGAGGTTCGAGGCCCCGACAGTGTGCAAGATGGCGTTCTGTCCGTCGGCCCTGGCAGTCTCCAAAAAGCCGAGCGCGGTCATCGGATTGACGAAGGCGCTGGCGCCTTCTTCGGCGGAATGCTCGCCCAGCGGGAGGCACATGTCCGCGTCGGAGAGGCAATACTGGCTGTAGGCGTTGCCCGGGACGCAGGAGACACGCTGCCCCACCAGCGCCTGCGCAGCATCACTGTCGCCAGCGGCGATGACCGTGCCTGCGCCTTCGTTACCAGCGGGCAATTTCAAACCGTGACGCGCCTTCGACGCGGCATTTGCCGCCTCCGGCATTCGGGCCACGAACTTGCCGGGCGTGTAATCTGCGTTTTCCATGTCGGCGCCGCCGACGAGAATGGCGAGGTCCGAGGGGTTGATCGGTGCGGCTTCCATGCGCACCAGCACCTGGTTTTGGGAGGGGTCGGCGAACGACACGTCCTCGAGCGCGACGGTCAGTGTGCCGTCGGCCTCGAGCGTGGTGAAGAGCTGTTTTCCGGTGGTGGCCATGATCGGACTTCCTTCGCGTTTCATCGACTGGTGTGGATATAGGGCCAAATTCGACGCATCCAAAGTTCTGCATCCGCCTCAATCTGCACACTCAGAACGACTGGAACGGGTTCCGGCCAAGTCGGCGGCCTGTGCTGCAGCGGTGGTGCGGACGCGCGCGGCAAGCGCCGTGACAACAGGGTGCTTCATTGGTCGAGTCCCTCCTTTGGCCAGGAGGTGCATCGCTTGTTGCGCAGGGTGGCCGTTGGCGCCACCCTGCGCAAATTCATGTCACAGATCCCCGGCGACCTGATCGGGGGCGAAGGTGGCCGGATGCGCCGCCACGTAGTGTGCTCTTCGATCCGGGGTTCACCTGTCTCTCCGCGACACAGAGTCTCTGTCGCGTGTGGATGTCAGGTCGCGTCTCGCGTCTTGGACTTCGCAAGCTTCTTCTTCAGGATCGGTCCCACGATGACGGCGACGGTCAGCGCGACGATGACAAGGCTGGTCACGTTGCTGAACAGCACCATCCAGTCACCGCGGCCGATCCGCAGGGCGAGGCGCAGGTTCTCTTCGGCGAAGCCGCCAAGGATGAGGCCGAGCACCACCGGCGGCAGCGGGAACTTCAGCTTGTCCATGACCCAGCCAACGGCCCCGAAGCCCAGCATCAGGTAGACGTCGAACATGCGGCCGTGGATCGAGTAGACGCCGATCAGCATGAGCACGATGATGATCGAGCCGAGCAGCGGTCGCGGCAGGTTCAGCAGGCGCGCGAAGCTGTTGGTTGCCAGCGAGCCGCCGAGCAGCACCAGCAGGATGGCGCCGAACAGGAACTGCCACATGAAGCCGAAGACGACATCGGGGTTGTCGCGGAACAGCATCGGGCCGGGCTGCAGACCATGCACCAGCAGGCCGCCGAGCATGACCGCAGCAACGGCGGTTCCCGGAATGCCCAGCGTCAGCGCCGGGATCAGGGCCGAGGCGGTGTCGGCGTTGTTGGCGGTCTCGGCGGCGGCAACGCCCTCGGGCTCACCCTCGCCCCAGGCGTCGGGGTTCTTCGACGCGCGGCGCGCCTCGTTGTAGGACATGAAGGCCGCCATGGAGCCTCCGGCACCGGGCAGGATGCCGATCCAGATGCCGATGAAGGACGAGCGCAGCCAGGTCTTCCAGAAGTGCTTCATCTTCGGCAGCGCTTTCCAGATCGGCTCGGTGCCGAGCTGGCTTTCGCCGACGTTATCTGTCTTCAGCGGCGTCTCGAGCAGGTCGATGACCGGCGGCAGCGCGTAGAGGCCCACCAGCAGGATCACCATGTTGATGCCGTCCAGCAGTTCGAGCTGGCCGAAGGTGAAGCGATCGTTGCCATAGATCGGGTCCGAGCCGATCACCGAGACAAAGACACCGAAACAGGCGCTGATCAGCCCCTTGATCGGGTTGCCGCCCAGCAGGAAGATGATCGAGGCAAGGCCGAAGACCGCCACCCAGAACACCTCGGACGGGCCGAAGAGCAGCGTCACCTTGGACAGCGGCGGCGCCAGCAGCATGAGCGCGAAGGCCGAGGCGATACCGCCGATCGACGAGGACACCACGGCAACCTGCAGCGCGAAACCCCCCTGGCCCTTTTGTGCCATGGGGTAGCCGTCGAAGGTGGTCGCAACCGCAGCCGGGGTGCCCGGGATGCGAAGCAGCACCGCCGGGATCGCGCCGCCATACATGGCGCCGTTGTAGATACCGGCCATCAGGCCGAGCGCCACCAGCGGTTCGAGGCCGAAGGTGAACGGCACGAGGACCGAGATCGCCATGGTGGCCGACAGCCCGGGCATGGCCCCGACGACGATCCCGGCGATCACGCCGATGATCACCGCGAAGAAGTTGGTCAGGCCGAAGACTTCGGGAAGTGCGTGGAGAAGATCGGAATACATGGCGGCCTCAGTTCTGCCAGAGCCGGCCGGCAGGGAAATCCTGCGACATGCCGAAGTCGAAGATCAGGTAGACGGCGCCGACCACGATCACGGTCGCGGCAAGCAGGCCAAGCGGATTGCGGAAGCCGAAGAGCGCGGAGACCAGCGGGATGATCACGATGGTGCTCGGGTAGAAGCCGATGAAATCGGTGGCGACCGCGTAGCCGACGATCAGCGCGAAGGCTCCCATGACGCGCAGCGGGGCGCTGCTCAGTTGAACCGGAGGCTCACCGGCGGAGGCCTTCCTCTGGTCCCGGACCAGAAGCGCCACGGCCAGAACGACGAGACCGGCCAGCATCGCCCCGGGAAGCAGGGCGGAGATCGGTCGCAGGTCGGTCGTGGCGTAAAGGAAGCAGCCGGCCACGACGATGATGCCAATGGCAGTCAGCGTTTCGGGGCGCAGCAGGCGGGATGTGTGTCGGTCGGACATGGATCGGATCCCTGAGTCTGAAGATGCGGGGGCAGTACAGTACCCTGCCGCCGCGCTCTACGGTGATATGTGAGATAAGGCGGGGACCCGGCTTGCGCGACTTGCGCCGGGCCGGGCCCCCTGGGAGGAACTCAGTTCCAGGGGGTCTCGTCCCAGACACCCTTGGCAAGATCCCACAGGTCCTGGGTCAGGACCTTGAAGTCATTGCCTGTGACCACTTCGACCGGGTTCGAGGTCGCGGCCATCGCGGCGAGGAATTCCTCGTCGCCGTCGAGCTGCTCGAAGGCCGCAAGAAGCTTGGCCTCGACATCCTCGGGCAGACCCTTGGGCGCGACGAAGCCGCGCATCGAGCCGTTGACCAGCTCGTAGCCCTGCTCGGCAAAAGTCGGCAGGTCGGGCGCGAAATCCGAGCGCTCGGTGGTCGCGATGCCCAGCACGTTCAGATCGTCCTGGAAGCTGGCAACCTCGGAGATGTTGAGGATGCCCATGGCCACGTGGCCGCCCATCAGCGCGGTGCGCGCCGGGGCCGAGCCGCGGAACGGCACGATGGTGAACTCGGTCTCGGTGAGGTTCTGCAGCTTGATCAGCATGAAGTGGTCGTCGCCGCCGAGGCTCGACATGCCGACGGTCACCGCACCGGGGTTCTCGCGCGCCTCTTCGACGAGCTGGTCCATGGTTTCGATGCCGCTGCGTTTCGAGGTGACGATCACGTTGGGGTCGTTCACCACGTTTGCGAGATACGTGAAGCTGTCCGCCGAATAGTCCGCTTTGCGGTCGATGGTACGCGCCATCATGCCCGGCAGGTTGAACGTGCCCAGTGTGTAGCCATCGGGGTCGGCATTTGCGACTTCGGTCACGCCGATCTGGCCCGACGCACCCGGCATGTTCTTGACCACGAGGCTCGCGCCGTCACCGAGGTATTTCTCGATGAAGGGCGCGGCAGTGCGCGCCATCACGTCGGTGCCGCCGCCGGCGGAGTAGCCAACGATCACCTCGATCGGCTTCTCCGGGTAGTCTTGCGCTATGGCGGCGCCCGCGATCAGCGTGGCCCCGATAACGGTGGCGTACTTGATGGAATTGAACATCATTTTCCTCCCTTGGTTCAACTCGTTCTTCATTCGGTCGGCAGAGCGCAGCCCAGCTTCTTGAGCGCTGCGTCCACCCACGTCCGGTCGTTCGTGCCTTCTGCGATGGCCTTCATCTGGCGCACCTCGGCATCCTGCTTAGCCTCGGTCTTGGCCAGCACTTCTTCTGCATCCGCCAGCGGCACGGACAGCACGCCGTCGGCATCACCGATCACGATGTCGCCGGGGTTGATCACCATGCCACCAAGGCTGATGGGCACGTTGATCTCGCCGGGGCCGTCCTTGTACGGGCCGCGGTGGGTCACGCCGACGGCGAAGGTCGGCAGGTTGGTTTCGACAAAGGCGTCAAGGTCGCGGATCGCGCCATTGAGCACGAAGCCCACGACGCCGCGCTTGATGGCGTAGGCCAGCATCAGCTCGCCCATCAAGGCATTGGTGGTCTCGCCGCCGGCATCCACCACGATCACGTCACCCGGCACGGCCATGTCGATGGCCTTGTGCAGCATGAGGTTGTCACCGGGGCGGCATTTCACGGTGATCGCGACACCCGCCATTCCCCCCGAGGCGTGCATCGGGCGCAGGGTCGGCCCGGCAGCGCTGAGGCGCGACATGGAATCCGAGACGTTGGCGACGGGCAGCTTGGAGAATGCCTCGACAAGCTCTTTGGACGCGACCTGCTCGCGGGTGCAGATACGGAAACCGATCGACATGGATTAGTCCTCTACCTTGGAAAGTGTGGCGCGCGCGCTGTCGAGCAGGGTGCGGTTGATGATGCGTTGCGGGGGAAGCTGCTCGCCGGCGAGATAGCCGATGATGCCGCTGACCGCGTCCACACCGACCCGGGCATTGGCCTCGGCGGTGACGCCGCCGATATGCGGCGTGACGACGATGCGCGGCTCGTCCCAGAAGGGGTGATCCGCGGCGGGCGGCTCGACGGCGAAACTGTCAAGGCCGGCACCGGCAAGCTTGCCCAAGCGCACCGCGTCCAACAGCGCGGTCTCGTCGATCAGCCCGCCGCGGGCGGTATTGATGACTAAGGCACCGTCGCGCATCTTCGAGAAAGCCTCGGCGTTCAGAAGGCCGCGGGTCTGGTCGGTCAGCGGGCAATGCAGGCTGAGGAAATCGGATCCGGCCAGCAGCTCTTCGAAGCTGTCGCACCGGATGGCGCCGATCGCGGCAAAGGCCTCGTCGCTCGCATAGGGATCGTAGCCGATGATTTTCATGTCGAGGCCGGCGGCGGCGATCTTGCCGGTGGCGCGGGCAATGGCGCCCATGCCCATCAGGCCCAGCGTCGCGCCGGCGATCTCGCGGCCCTTGAAGCCGGGCTTTTCCCAGCGGCCCTCTCGCAGGCTGGTGTCGAGCGGCAGGATCCGCTTGACGCAAGTCATCAGCAGGGCGATGGCGTGCTCGGCGACCGAGACCGCGTTGGCGCCGGTGGCCACGAGCACCGGAATGCCCCGGTCTGCGGCGGCCTGAAGGTCGATGTTGTCGACGCCGACGCCGTGCTTGGAAATCACCTTGAGCGAGCCCGCATCCGCCAGCACGCTGGCGTCGATCCGCCCCATGCGCGAGACGATCCCGACGGCACCGGTCTTGTCGATGTATTCCTTGATCACCGCGCTGTCGGCATAGGGAGGCGTGTGCACCGTCTCGTAGCCATGGTCACGCACGTATCGCGCTGCGTTCGGATGCAGATCCGGTCCGGTAACGAGAATGGTTTTGCTCATCGCGTAGGTCTCCACATCCTCCGCAGCAGGGCGGAAGGCATTCGGTCTCATGTTTTTCTATTGGATCCGCGTCCTCTCCTCGGGGCGCGGTTTCCTCCTGCCGAAATGGCATATTGGAAAGTTTTACTTCACAACAGCGAATAATTCTGCTTTGCAGATTAAGAAAAACTGGATCAAGCCATGGACACCCGCCAACTCAAGACCGTTGTTGCCATTGCCGCGCACGGGACCTTCGCGCGCGCCGCAGATGTCGTCGGCCTGACCCCCTCTGCGGTCAGTCAGCAAGTTCAGACCCTGGAACAGGAATTGGGCGTCCGTATCTTCGAGCGCGCGTCGCGGCCGCCCCGACCGACCGCAGAGGGCATGCAGGTTCTTGAAATGGCGAGAAACATGTTGCGCCTGGAGGATGACACGAAAGCCAGCCTGCGGGGGGATCGTATCTCGGGAACGCTCATGCTGGGGTCGGTGCGGTCAAGCGCGCTGAACCTGCTGCCAAAGGCCATCGTCCGGATGCGCCGGGATTACCCCGAGTTAAAACTCAATCTCCGGGTCTCGCTCTCCTCGACACTCATTGCCGACGTCGCGGCAGGGCGGCTCGACGCCGCGGTCGTGGCCGAGCACGTCGGGTTTCCTTCGTCCCTCAGGTGGAGCACGTTCCTGAAAGAGCCCCTCTGGCTGATCGGCCCGCGGGGGAGCGATCTGCGCGACCCCCTTGGGGCGCTGAACGCGCTGCCTTATGTCCGGTTCCGCAGCGCGGTGCCCTTGGCCAACGTGATCGACACCGAGCTGTCGCGCATGGGGGTGGTCGCGAACGACATCGCCGAGATCGACACCATCGGCTCGATCGTGACCTGCGTGCGCCAGGGGCTCGGCATCTCCGTCGTGCCACACGCCGCGCTTACCCAGCCCGAGGACAGCGACCTCGAACAGGTTCCTTTTGGCACCCCGCAGATATCGCGCCATATCGGCATCGTCGAACGCGTGGTCTCTCCGCGTGCCGAGATCATTGCGCGGCTGCACGAGGTCCTTGCCGATCTCTCCGAAGAGCACGGAGTCCATCGCAATATCTGAGCCTGAGCCGCCCCACTGACATGGTCCCCCATAGGCGCCGACGCCGGACAGATCATCCCTTGGTGGAATGCGCCCGCTCAATGGCGGGCACCGCCGGACAAGGCCCTTGACCCCGCGTGGGTACTGAATAATAAAAACCAAACACCGCCGGACCAAGAGGAGTTGGCCCGGCAGAGCAGGGAGGAGGAGACACCATGCTCAGCACGCCGATCCTACAGTTCGGCACGAGCCGCTTCCTGCAGGCCCATGTTGATCTTTTTCTGTCGGAAGCAATGGCCCGCGGTGAGGCGCTCGGACCTGTCACCGTCGTCCAATCCTCGGGCGATCCCGCGCGCGCCGCGCGGCTGCAAGGTCTCATTGCTCCCGAAGGTTACCCGGTCCACCTGCGCGGCCTTCGCGCCGGGGAGCAGATCGACGAGGAGCGCCGCGTCACCAGCGTCAAGCGCGCTCTCAGCACCGCGACCGACATGGACCACCTGCTGGAACTTGTGCGCGGCGAAGTGCAGATCATCCTCTCCAACACTGCCGATGCAGGCTTTCGCCCGCAGCCGGCGGATGGCACGGCCGAGACGCGCCCGCAGCAGGAAATGTCCTACCCCGGCAAGCTTGCCCGACTGCTGTTCGCGCGCTTCGAGGCAGGCGGCGCGCCGATCCAGATCATGCCGACCGAACTGGTGCAGAACAATGGCGACGTGCTGCATGAGCTGGTGCTTGCCGCCTCCACTGAGCTTTGCCAATCTTTCCAAGACTGGCTCAGTACCGATGTGCTCTGGGTGAATTCGCTGGTCGACCGCATCGTCTCGGAGCCGCTCGAGCCCGCCGGGGCCGTCGCCGAACCCTATGCGCTCTGGGCCATCGAGGACCGTCCCGGCCTGATCCTGCCCTGCGCCCATCCCGAGGTTCAGGTTGTCGGCGATCTTGGCCGTGTGGAGCGACTCAAGCTCTTCATCCTCAACCTTGGCCACACATGGTTGGTCTCGCGCTGGCTGGAGGCGGGGCGCGAAGGCCCGGCGCTGGTGCGCGAGGTGCTGGCCGACCCAGAGCGCCGCGCTGCGCTCGAGACGCTCTACCGCGAGGAAGTGTTGCCGGGCTTCGCGGCAGCAGGCGAGGGCGCGGCCGCCGCTGCCTATGTGGCTGAGACGCTGGACAGATTCGCCAATCCGTTTCTCGACCACGCATTGGCGGATATCGCGCAGAACCATTCGGAAAAACTCGACCGCCGTATCGCCGCCTTCGTGACTTGGGCGCGCGGCCAAGGCGATCGCACGGCGAAACCGCGCCTCGAGGCCGCGCTTGCACACAGGAAGGACACCGTATGAAGACCAGGACCATCGGCAATACGGGCATCGAGGTAACCGAAGTCTCCTTCGGCTGCGCCAGCATCGGCAATCTTTACCGGAAGGTGAGCGATGCGGATGCCGAGGCCGTGCTGCAGACTGCCTGGAAGGCGGGCATCCGTTATTTCGACACCGCGCCGCACTACGGGCGCGGCCTGTCGGAAACCCGGCTGGGACGTTTCCTGCAGGGTCGGGACCGGGGCAGCTACGCGCTTTCGTCGAAGCTCGGCCGGGTGTTGTCGCCCTCGCCCGAGCCGATCGCAGAGGCCGACAGCTACATCGAGCCTTTGCCCAACCTAGTGTCCTACGATTATTCCGGCGACGGCATCCGCGAGAGCTTCGAGCAGACCTGCGGGCGGCTCGGCGTCACCCGGCTCGACATCGCCTATGTGCACGACATCGGCGCCTATACGCACGGGGCGGAAGTCAACGCGGGACACATGGAAACCTTCTTCGGCAGTGGCTACGAGGCTCTGGTCAAGCTCAAGGAAGCGGGCAGGATCGGCGCTTTCGGGCTTGGCGTGAACGAGTGCCAGGTCTGCCTCGATGTGATGGACCACGGACCGATAGACGTAATCTTGCTCGCGGGGCGTCTGACGCTGCTCGACCGCTCGGCCGAGGACGTGCTGGTGCCGCGCTGCGTGGCGGCGGGGACGAGCCTTGTGCTGGGCGGGGTGTTCAACTCCGGCATCCTCGCCACCGGCCCGGTCGAGGGCGCGACCTATGACTACGGCCCCGCACCGAAGGAGGTACTGGACCGCGTCGCCGAGTTGCAGCGCGAGGCCGAGGCGCTTGGCATGCCGCTGGCCACCGCCGCGCTGCAGTTCGCGCTCCGTCACCGGGCGACGGCCTCGGTGCTGCTTGGCACGTCCAAGGCCTCGAGCCTGACGCGCAACCTTGACGCGCTGAAGGCCCCTGTCCCCGCGGGGACGGGAGCGCTTTTCGACTGACGACCGCGCAGGTTTTAGCCGAGGCGATGGTCCCGCAGCGAAGAAAGCAGCGTCGTCTTCGAGGTCAGAAGATGCCGCCGCGCCGCCTGTTCCGAGGCCGCCGCGTCGCGCAGCAGCAAGGCGTCGAGCAGGGCGAGGTGCTCTCCTATGGCGGCTTGGTTGCGATGCCTCTCGAAGGTTTTGTCCCACATGTAATGGTAGTGGAATATCAGAGCGATCACCTTCTGGAATTCCGCCACAAACCGGTTCTGTACCACCGAGTTGATCGTTGCGTGGAAGCGTTCATCCAGCGGTGAGAAGGCGTGAAAATCGTTCTCGATCCGGTCCAGAAGGTCGAGATGCTCTGCGCGGAGCGTTTCCAGCTTAGGCCAGATCGGGTGGCTGCCGGGCAGGGTCACGAGCTGCTGCACCGCGTTGAGTTCAAGCAGGCTGCGGAACTCCGAAAGCTCGACCGCAAAGGCCGCAGTGAAGCCGAGCAGCAGCCAGCCGCCCTTCTTGCGCCGCTCGACGAGGCCGAAGCGGCTGAGCCCGGCCAGGAACTCTTGCAGCAGCTGCGGTGTCACGCCGAACTCGCGCGAGAGCGCCGCCACGTTGAGCGGTGTCCCCGCGGGGACATCGAACCGCAGGATCCATTCGAGAAAGCGGCTCTCGAGCATCTCGGGATCCTCGGTCTTGGTCTCGAGGGGCAAGCGATCGTCGGGGCGCGGAGCGCGGAGCAGGGATTTCTCGCGGCCCTCCCAGCGGATCATCCCATGTGTCGAGGCGTGCTGAAGGCAGGCGCGCACCACTGTGCGGCTGACCCCGAGCCGGTCGCCAAGGGCGTTCTCCGACGGGAGCGAGTCGCCGGGGGCGTGCCCGCCGCAGAGGTCGAGCAGGCTGTTGTAGGTCTCGCGGAAACGCGTGTCGCTGCGTGCCATTTTCTCAGGTCTCTGCGGGTCGGAGTGGATCAGTCTGCGTCATGTGGT